>NZ_JBJDRE010000007.1:0-243496 GCF_044987315.1 Devosia sp. ZW T5_3 | reverse complement strand
GCCCCAGCCGCCACCAAAGCCGCCCGTGCTCTTGCCGCTATTGCTATTGCCGCTATTGCTATTGCCGCCGCCAAAGCTGTTATCGGGCCATTGGAAGCCGCCCCCGCCGCCCTGTGGCCAAGGCGTGCTGGCGCGTTGCCTGCCATTATTGGGCAGGCCGGTGCCGCCGCCCCAATCGGAGGAGCTGTTCCAGTTCTGGCTGCGCCGCCACTGATCCCAATAGGATGCCGCCGAAATGCCCCCGCGCAGGAAGTCGTTGAGCAGGTCGCCCACCAGCCGGTCTTCGCGGAAGGTCGAACGCGGATCGTCGAACCGCTGCTTCTTGAATTCCCACTGAATGTCTTCGAGTTCCCGCCGCCGGGCGGCCAGGGTCTTGAGCCGCTCGGTCTGGTCGCGCGTCTCGGCTTCCTCGTCCTTGGCCCGGGCGCGCGCATCGTCGATCTGGGCGACGATCGTGTCGTCCTGCCCCGTGCGCGTCCGCCGTGCTTCGGCCAGCAGTGTCTGGATGTCCTCCCGTGCCAGTGCATTGGCCAGTTCCGCCAGGGCGCTTTCAAAAGCCGGGTTATTGCCCTCGGCCAATACGCCCAGCGTCTGGGTCGTCTGGTCGCGCTGGTCTTCGGTGGCCACGATCTGCGCATCGATGGCGTCGATCCGTTCCTGCACGCTGGCCAAGGCGGCGCGGATCGGCTTGCCGCCCGCTGCGTCGATCGCTGCGGTTTCCATCGCCTCGAGTTCGGCTGCGGCAGCCTTGGCGCTTTCGATCTGCCGCTCGGCATGCTCGCGCAGCCGCAGCGGAATTTCGTTCAGCATGGCAAAATTGGGCCGCGCCTTGGCAAAGCCGACAATCCCGGCAACCAGGCCATCGAAATAGCGGATCAGATTATTGGCCCGATAATTGGCCGTGCCGTACCCGGCCTCCCACAAATACATGAACAGCGGGTCGTCGCGATAAGGCTTGCCCTTGTCCTCGCGGTCGGTCTCGGCCTGCTCGGTCTTGCGCATGGATTGGTTGGCAATATCGGCCAGTTCCTGCGCCGCCTGCCGCTTGGCGGCAAAAGCCGGCTCCTGGGCAATGGTCGCCGTCAGCCTGTCGCCCAGCGCCTTGAGTTCGGCCTGATGGCCTTCCAATTCCTTGAGCGCTGCGGCGCGCTCGCCGGTCAACTTGGCCAAAGCCGCATCGATATCGGCCGCGGCCTGCTCGGCTCGGCTCAAATCCTGCGCATGCGCCTTGAGCATGTCGCGGGCCTTGGCTTCGGCCGCAGAAATCCGACCGTCCAGTTCGCTCTGGATGGAGGGATCCAGCCGCAACTGCGCCAATTGACGGAACAGTTCGGCCTCATTCTCGCGGATCTTGCCCACGCGCTCGGCCGATCGGGCCAGGCGCTTGGAAATCTCGTCCTCTTCGCGACGAATGTCGCGCATGGCTTCGTCGAGCGAGGCCAGGGCTTCGGGTCCGCGCAGGCTCATTGCGTCACCACCGGGTCACCGCGCCGCCAAGAACGGGCATGTTATATTCCACCTCGAGAAAACCATCGGCTTTGCGGCCGACTTCATTGGCCTGAATGATACCGTCGTCGCGCTTGTCGGCGGCCACCGCGTTGTAAACCGCCTCGGGCACCCGCACGCCCCAGATATTGACCGTCTCGGTCTGCCCGTTCTCTTCATTGAGAATCGGCAGCGACAGGACATTGCCGGACGGATCGACCGCCTCCACCACGACATAATAATTGGTCGCGTCGATATTGACCTCAGGGGTCGTCCAGAACCCCGATTGCACATCGGGGCGGTTGACGATGCGCAGCGTATATTGCTGGCGCAGCGTATCGCGCAATGCCGTCAGATCGGTCACGGCCTGCTCGGCGCCGGCCCGGTTTGCCTCGGCGGCAAAGGCCTTGCCGCGGCTGCGGATGGCTTCGGCCTGCACCACGGCGGTCTGCACCTTGGTCTCTTCAAAAATCGTCTGGTATAGCGCATCCATCTGCGCCGGCAGGCCCTGGGCCAGTTCCACCCGTGCCTGCTCGGCCTGCCCGGCCTGATAGGGCCGCCATACGCCGAAATAGCCGATGCCCAGCACCACCAGCGCCAGCAACACGGCCATGGCCGGCTTGCCCCATCTCTTGCGGCCCACATAGAGCCGGGCCAGCGACGTGCCGAAGCCCGGCTTGGGCGGATCATAGACGAACCGGCTTTCCGCCAGCGCCGCCACGCCTTCCTTGAGGATATGGTCGGGCACTTCAATGCCCTGCTGGTGATAGATATCCCGCAGCTTGTCGATGAGTTGCGCCTCGCGGGTAATCCCGTCGAGTTCGCGCGTGGCCAGATCCTGGCGGTGGCGCAGTGTATCCACCACATCCATCGCCAGCATCACTTCATCGAGGGGCGCAGCGGGCTTCGCTGTCACATCACTCATGGCTGAGCTCACCTATGGGGCAGGCCCCGCATCAGTTCTTGGTTTCGAGCAGCAGGGCATTGCCATCGGCCGCCAAAGCCGCCAGGCGCCGCTTGCCATCTTCCACCGCATCGCGAATTTCGGCCGAATTCTTGGTCGAGGCGATCCGCATCTCATTGATAATGGTGCGGCTCTTTTCCTGGAAATTGACTACCGAATCCACCAGCTTCTTGACCGCATCGGCGCGCACGGTGGGGCCATAGCCGGCCTTGACGGCCTCTTCCTGCACCTTGTCGCCAATCTCGGAAAGGGTCTCGAGGCTCTTGCTCATCCCTTCCTTCATGGCGTTGAGCGTCTCGGTCGATTCATGCAGCCCGAACATGCCGGTGAAGGACGCGCTAAGCGCGGTCAGCACGGTCTCATTTGTCGAAAAGAACGAAATCGACTGCTGATAGACACGTTCCTTGGCATTGGTCGTCTGCATCAGCCGCGCCATCACGACTTCGGACGTATTGTAGGAAATGGTCAGATTGTCCGAGAGGTCCTTGGCGATCTGGTAGCGCTTTTCCTCGTTCTGCATCTCGCGCAGCTTCTCGTCGCGATCCATTTCGAGCCGTGCCCGATCGGCCGGGGCCGTGCCGGCATAGGCGGCAACCGCGGATGATGCGGTCTGCAGAATATTCTTCTTCTCTTCGAGCCGCTTTTCGGCGGTGCCCAGCACTTCAAGCGCCATCACTTCGGATTGCTTGAGCGCGCCGCGGAAATCGCGATAGGCCTCGAGAATGGTCTGCTCGCGGTCGATCTGGTCCTTGGTGTCCTTGGTGACGTCGAGATAAACGTCGCGGATCTTGTTGAAGCGCTGTGCGATATCGCCGCGGCTCACCTTCATCCACACATTGGAAGCGCGCTCCAACAGGTCGATCTTGTTGTCGGAAAGCTGGTCGACCATGCCCTTGGCATCGTCGCGGATGGAATCGAACCCCTTGGTGATCTCTTCATAGCGCTCGCCGATCTTCATGGCGGCGATCTGCTCGCGCACCACTTCGTTGAAGGCGCTGGCCTGGCTCAGCGTGCGGCCGATCAGCACCACGCGGGTCTCATCCAGCTCGGTGATCTGGCTCAATAGGCCCGTGATCGGCTGCTCGCCCTGCTGCTCGGGCCAGATGCCCAGGTCGCGGATCGCATTGACCGCCTTATCCAGATACTGCAGCGGCTTCTCGGTTAGAGTGGCTGCTGGTGCTGATGTGACTTCGTTGGCCATGATTTGCTCCCCGTGATCTGACGCCGATGCGGCGGAATGCGTGCCTTAAGGTCATAGATTGACCCTGTGCTGCAGGATGACAATTGCCACATATCTGCGACACAACTATTTAGGCCATATTGGTGCGAAAAAGCCGCACGTCAAACGGCGGGGCCACCATGCCGGCAAGTATTTGTTTCTACGGGCATTCAGGCCACAATGGGGCGGCCGGATCATCCCCTCCGGCAGGAGCGCGATAATGGATTTTGGCGGGCACTATATCATCGCCGCACCCCGGCAAGAAGTCTGGGAAGCGCTCAATGACACCGCCATGCTCAAGGCCGCCATTCCCGGCTGCCACAAGATCGAATGGTCGAGCGAGAAGACCCTCGATCTCGAGATCAAGGTCAATCTCGGCGTCATCCATCCCGTGTTCAAGGGCGGGCTGACCCTGTCCAATATAATGCCGTCCAAAAGCTACACCCTCACCGGCAAGGGCAAGGGCGGCCTATTGGGCCTTGCCGAAGGCGCCGCCGATATCGTGCTGAGCGACGCCGGTACACAAACCGATCTGGTGTTCACCGCCCAGGGCGGCGCCTCCGGCCAGATCATGAAACTGGGCAAGGCCATTATCGGCAATTCCGCCCAGAAGGTCATCGACGGCTTCTTCGAACGCTTCGGCGCCGCCATGGGCGCCAAGGTCACACCTTTGCCGCTGGAATGGGCGCCTTAACCCATCCCTAACCACACCCCTATCTGCCGCAAAACCATCACAATCGCCGGCGCGTTTCCGGGTTACTGAAGGACTAACAAAGTCCCTCAAATACCAGCCAGATGGCATTCATGACCGCCCCCACACGAGACACGCTCGCTCTGTTCGCCATCGCTGCGCTTGCCGTGCTGGCGGTGCTCTATGCCGATCTCAACCTTGCCGACCTGTTCGCCTCCCTGCTGAACGCCGGCTAACGCGACGCCCGCAGGCGCAAACACCCACGCCGCCTAGCCTGTGGACTATGCGCCCAAATTTTGACCAATCGGAAAAAATTGCCTTTTTCCCTCTTGCGGGGAGGGCATTTGCACGATTGTATCCCCTTTAGCGCACAGGGATTGTCCGTTGGCTGCAAGCGCCATCGCTCATGTGCGAGACAGGGAGACTATTCATGAAATTCAACATGTTCACCAAGGCCCTTGCAGGCGGTGTCGCGCTGAGCGCCATGCTGACCGGCGCGGCACTGGCCGATCCGGCCGTGATCTACGATCTGGGCGGCAAGTTCGACAAGTCGTTCAACGAAGCCGCCTATAACGGCGCCGAAGAATGGAAGAAGGAAACCGGTGGTTCCTTCCTGGATCTGGAATTGCAGAACGATGCCCAGCGCGAACAGGCCCTACGCCGTTTCGCCGGCCAGGGTGCCAATCCTATCGTCATGGCCGGCTTTTCCTGGACCGCTGCGCTCACTGCTGTTGCCACTGAATTCCCCGACACCAATTTCGTCGTGATCGACACCGTCGTCGACGCGCCCAATGTGCAATCGATCATTTTTGACGAACACACGGGTTCCTACCTCGTTGGCGTGCTCGCCGCCCTCAAGTCCGAAACCGGCACCGTTGGTTTTGTCGGCGGCATGGACGTTCCCCTGATCCACAAATTCTATTGTGGCTATGCCCAGGGCGCCAAGGCTGCCAATCCCGACATCAAGCTGATCGAAAACTACACCGGCACCACTCCCGCTGCCTGGAATGACCCGGTCACCGCCGGCGAATTGGCCAAGGCTGGCGTTGATGCCGGCGCCGACGTGATCTTCGCCGCCGCTGGCGGTTCGGGTCTGGGCGTGCTGCAGGCGATGAAGGATGCCGGCAAGTTCTCCATCGGCGTCGACAGCAACCAGAACTATCTGCAGCCCGGCTCGGTGCTGACCTCCATGGTCAAGCGCGTCGACGTTGCGGTCAAGAATGCGCTGACTGAAGCGGCCGACGACGCCACCTTCAAGCCCGGCCTCACGGTTCTGGGCCTGGCCCAGGATGGTGTCGGCTATGCCGTCGATGACAATAACAAGGCCCTGCTGACCCCGGAAATGATCGCCGCTGCCGAAGACTACAAAGCCAAGATCATCGCTGGCGAGATCGAGGTCCACGACTACACCACCGACTCGACCTGCCCGCTCTAAGCGTAGCTGGATGAGTGGTGATCACATGAACCCGCAGCGGCCGGAAACGGCCGCTGCATCGGCGCCGGCCAATGGCTGGGCGATCGAGCTTGAGCAGATCAACAAGCGATTTGGCGCGGTTCACGCCAATAAGGACATCGATCTATCCATCGCCCGCGGCACCATCCACGGCATTGTGGGCGAGAACGGCGCCGGCAAGTCCACGCTGATGTCCATCCTCTATGGCTTCTACACCGCCGATAGCGGCACCATCCGGGTCAATGGACAGGTGCAGGCCATCACCGACAGCAGTCATGCTTTGTCGCTCGGCATCGGCATGGTGCATCAGCATTTCATGCTGGTTGATAATTTCTCCGTCCTCGAAAACATCGTGCTCGGTGCCGAGGATTCCGGTTTCCTCAAGCCAAGCCTCGATCGTGCCCGCAAGGAGTTGGATCGGCTGGAGCAGGAATATGACCTCGAGGTCGATCCCGACGCCATCATCGAGGACATCTCGGTGGGCCAGCAGCAGCGCGTCGAAATCCTCAAGGCCCTCTATCGCGGCGCCGAAACGCTGATCCTGGACGAACCCACTGGCGTGCTCACGCCCAAGGAAGCCGACGATCTGTTCCGCGTGCTCCGCACCCTGCGCGAACAGGGCAAGACGGTGATCCTGATCACCCACAAGCTGCGCGAAATCATGGCCATTACCGATACCGTTTCGGTCATGCGCCAGGGCCAGATGGTCGCCACCGTCAAGACCAGCGAAACCAGCCCCGAGCAATTGGCCGAACTCATGGTCGGCCGCCGCGTGCTGCTGCGCGTCGAAAAGGGCGAGGCCAATCCGGGCAAGACCCTGCTCGAAGTGCAGAACCTGGTCGTCAAGGACGATATGGGCATTACCCGCGTCAAGGATGTGAGCTTCTCCATCCGCGCCGGCGAAATCGTCGGCATTGCTGGCGTTTCCGGCAATGGCCAGTCCGAACTGCTCGAAGCCGTTTCGGGCATGCGCGATCAGAAATCGGGCAATGTCATCCTCAATGGCAATGCCCTCTCGCTCAAGGGCGATGACGGCGCCGCCCGCGCCCGTGCCGCCGGCCTCGCGCACGTCCCCGAGGATCGTCAGCGCATGGGGCTGGTCACCAATTTTTCCGAATGGGAAAATGCCATTCTGGGGTACCAGAACAGTCCCGATTACGGGCAGGGGCCTTTCCTTGACATCGGCGCTGCCAAAAAGCGCGCCGCCGAACATGTCAAATTGTTCGACGTCCGCCCCGCCAATATCAACCTCAAGACTTCGCTCTTCTCCGGCGGCAATCAGCAGAAGATCGTGCTGGCCCGCGAGATGGAGCGCGACCCCGACGTGCTGGTCATCGGCCAGCCTACCCGCGGCGTCGATATCGGCGCCATCGAATTCATCCATAACGAAATCATCAAGATGCGCGACGAGGGCAAGGCCATCCTGCTCGTCTCGGTGGAACTCGACGAAATCCGCTCGCTGGCCGACCGCATCATCGTCATGTTCGACGGCGTCATCGTGGGTGAAGCCGATCCCGCCACCGCCACCGAAGGCGAACTCGGCCTGATGATGGCCGGCATCAACGACAAGAAGGCGGCAACACAATGAGCGCCCGCAGACCCATACCCCGCTGGGCCGATGTCGCCCTGCTGCCTGCCATCAATCTGCTGCTGGCGCTGATCGTGTCCGGGCTGGTCGTGTTGTTTGTCGGCGAAAATCCGTTCCACGCCATCCAGGTCATCATCTATGGTGCCTTCGGCTATGGTGAAGGCGTTGGCTACACGCTCTACTACGCCACCAATTTCATCTTTACCGGCCTTGCCGTAGCGGTTGCCGCCCATGCCGGGCTCTTCAATATCGGCGGCGATGGCCAGGCCTATGTCGCAGGCCTCGGCGCCATCGTCGTGGCCCTGGCGCTCGACCAGACTCATTGGCTGATCGCCATGCCCCTGGCCGTCATCGCGGCCGGTGCGGTGGGTGGCTTCTGGGCCTTCGTACCCGGCTGGCTCCAGGCCAAGCGCGGCAGCCATGTCGTTATCACCACCATCATGTTCAATTTCATCGCCGCTGCGCTCATGGTCTACATGGTCAATCGCGTGCTCAAGCCCGCCAGCACCATGGCCCCTGAATCCGAAACCATCGACGTGGCCGGCCGCGTGCCGCAACTGCGCCAGTTCATGAGCTTTTTCGGCTATTCGCCGGTCAACCTGTCCATCGTCATCGCCATAGCGGCGCTGATCGGGGTCTATATCCTGATCTGGCACACCAAATTCGGCTATGCCATGCGCGTGTTGGGCCAGAACCCGACAGCCTCGCGCTATGCCGGCATTTCCAATTCCCGCATGATCATGATCACCATGACCATTTCCGGAGCGCTCGCCGGCATGGTGGCGATCAACGAAGTCATGGGCGTACAAAACCGGCTGGTGCTCGATTTCGTCGCCGGCGCCGGTTTCGTCGGCATCGCCGTGGCGCTGATGGGCCGCAATCATCCCATCGGCATTGCACTTGCCGCCGTGCTGTTCGGCGCGCTCTATCAGGGCGGCCAGGAATTGCAATTCGTCATCCCCGGCATTACCCGCGAAATGATCGTGGTGATCCAGGCTTTGGTGATCCTGTTCACCGGCGCCATGGAAGGCCTGTTCCGCCCCTCGCTCGAACGCGCTTTCATGCTGTTCTCACCGGAACAAAAGGCCGACGCCGTCGCCGCCTCAACCGCCAAGACGGAGAGCTGACATGGATTTTCCTGCCATCCTCTCCATTCTCGACGCCACCATCCGGCTCTCGACGCCCCTGCTTTTGGCGTGTCTGGCCGGGCTCTATTCCGAGCGCGCGGGCCTCTTCGATATCGGCCTTGAAGGCAAGATGCTGGCGGCGGCCTTTGCCGCCGGCGCCGTCGCCGCCATCACTGGTTCCGCCTGGATCGGCCTTGCCGCCGGCATGTCCGTCTCGCTGGCGACCGCGCTGCTGCAAGGCGTCGCCGCCATCACCCTGCGCGGCAATCAGCTCATTGCCGGCGTTGCCATCAACATGCTGGCTGCGGGCCTCACCACGTTCCTCGGCCAGACCTGGTTCTCCCAGGGCGGCCGGACGCCACCGCTTGGCGAAGGCGGGCGCTTCGTGCCCATCAACCTGCCATTCGCCAATGAATTGGCTGGTATCCCCATCATTGGCCCGATCTATTACGAGCTGATTTCGGGTCATTACATCCTGGTCTATATCGCCTTCCTCATGGTGGCCGTCACCGCCTATGTGCTCTATCGCACCCGCTTCGGCCTGCGCCTGCGCGCCGTGGGCGAAAGCCCCAAGGCGGTCGACACGGCCGGCATTTCGGTGGTCAAGCTGCGCTATCAGGCGGTGATCATCACGGGCCTGCTCTGCGGCATTGCCGGGGCCTATTTCTCCATCGCCCAGGGCTCGGGCTTCGGCAATAATATGACAGCCGGCAAGGGCTATATCGCGCTCGCCGCTTTGATCTTTGCCAAGTGGAAGCCGGTGCCCGCCATGTTCACCTGCCTGCTCTTCGGCTTCCTCGATGCCCTGCAAATTCGTCTGCAGGGCGCGCGGCTGGGCGGGGTGGAAATCCCGGTCCAGGCCATTCAGGCGCTGCCCTATGTGCTGACCGTGATCCTGCTGGCTGGCTTCATCGGCAAGGCCGTAGGCCCCAAGGCCGGCGGCGTCGCCTATACCAAGGAGCGCTGACATGCCCCTGTTGCCGGCCGACCAAACCCTGTTCGACGCCGCCGAAGCCGTTCGCGCCAAGGCCTATGCGCCCTATTCGAACTTTCACGTTGGCGCCGCCATCCTTGCCGATGACGGCAAGATCTATGCCGGCTGCAATGTCGAAAACGCCGCCTATCCCGTCGGTAATTGCGCCGAGCCCAGCGCCATCGCCGCCATGCTTGCCGGCGGCGGCAAACGCATCAAGCGCATCTATATCACCGGCCCCGGCAATACCCCAGTCACCCCCTGCGGCGGCTGCCGGCAACGCATCCGCGAGTTCGCTGATCTCGATGTTGAAGTCATCTCCCACGGCATCGACGGCACCCCGCTGGTCATGACACTAGGCGAACTGCTGCCGCATTCATTTGGCCCCGAGTTCTTGGGAAAATGAACATGCACCGGACGATGATTGGTCGTCCCCTCCCCCTTGAGGGGAGGGCTAGGGTGGGGGTCGGCTTGTTCGGCACCAAATTCCCAGCGACCCCCACCCCGACCCTCCCCTCAAGGGGGAGGGAGGGAAAAAGCCCCGAAATCACGAGCACACCATGACCAAAGCCTCCAAGACCATCAAGAAAATCGCCGGTGAGGCACCTGTCGAAGCCGCCATCGTGCTCGGCTCTGGCCTCTCCGCCATTGGCGAGCTCTTGGCTGACAAGGTCACCATTCCCTATTCCGAGCTCAAGGGCTTCCCCGGCGGCGGCGTTTCCGGCCATGGCCGCGACCTGCTCATCGGCACCATGGGCGGCAAGCGCATCGCCATCCTCACCGGCCGCGAACATTATTACGAACACGGCAATGCCGCCGCCATGCGCCCCGCGCTCGAAGCCATGGCCGAACTCGGCGCCAAGACCCTGCTGCTGACCAATTCGGCCGGCTCGCTCGACGAGCGCTTCCGTCCCGGCGATCTGATGCTGCTCTCCGACCACATCAATTATGCCGGCATGAACCCGCTGATCGGTGAACCCACCGACCGCCGTTTCGTCAACCTGGTCGATTGCTACGCCCCCGATCTGCGCGCCAAGGCGATTGCCCTGGGCGAGCGTCTCGACATCAAGGTCGGCGAAGGCATCTATCTGTGGTATTCTGGCCCCAGCTTTGAAACGGTCGCTGAAATCCAGATGGCCATTCGCCTGGGCGCCAATGCCGTGGGTATGTCCACGGCACCCGAAGTCATTCTCGGGCGTTTCCTGGGGATGAAGGTCTGGGCCTGCTCGTCCATCACCAATATGGGCGCGGGTCTCTCGAGCGAAAAAATCAGCCATGAACACACCAAGACCATGGCGGTACAAGGCGCAGAGAAGCTGAAAAAGCTCATACCAGCGCTGGTGGAGGAACTATGAGCCTACGCGTTGTAGACAACCCCGAGCCCCATACCCCGCACAAGCGTAATCCGGGCTTCCCGCTTGATCTCGATTGGGTCGAACGCGTTCGCATGAACCGCTCGGCGCTCGAACGCCGCGCCGGCTCCATTGGCGCGCGCCGCACCGTCAAAAAGGATTATCAGCTGGCTTGGCTGCTCAAAGCCATCACGCTGATCGATCTGACGACGCTCAATTCCGACGATACCGACGGCCGCGTCGAGCGCCTTTGCGCCAAGGCGCGCCATCCCCTGCGCACCGACATTCTCGACAAGCTCGATGTCCCCGGCCTGCGCATTCTGCCCGGCGCCGTCTGCGTCTATCATAGCTTCGTCAAAACCGCGGTGACCGCGCTCGAAGGCACCGGCATCCCCGTTGCCGCCGTCTCCACCGCTTTCCCGCATGGTCTGGCCCCGCTCGAAACCAAGCTCAAGGAGATCGAGCTATCGGTCGCCGACGGCGCCAAGGAAATCGACATCGTCATCGAACGCGGCATGGTTTTGCGCGGCGATTGGCAGGCGCTCTACGATCAGGTCAAAGCCTTCCGCAAGGCCTGCGGCGACGCCCATATCAAAACCATTCTGGGCACGGGCGAGCTCGCCACCCAAACCAATATCGCCAAAGCCTCGCTCGTTTGCATGATGGCCGGCGCCGATTTCATCAAGACATCGACCGGCAAAGAAAAGGTCAATGCTAATCTGGTCACCTCGCTGACCATGATCCGCATGATCCGCTGGTTCAATGAAGAGACCGGCATCGAAATCGGCTACAAACCTGCCGGCGGTATCGCCACGGCCGGCGACGCGCTGAAATACATGGCGCTGATGAAGGAAGAGCTGGGAACGCGTTACCTTCAACCGCACTTATTCCGTTTCGGCGCTAGCAGTCTGTTAACCGATATAGAGCGTCAGCTAGAACACGGCCTCACCGGTCATTACGCGGCTGACTACCGCCAGCCCATGGTTTGACATGAACAAGATCGCACAGATATTTCAAACACTTGACTATGGTCCGGCCCCCGAAGGCCCCGATCAGGCCAATGCCTGGCTCGATAGCCACGGGCGAAAGTTCGGCCATTTCATCGACGGCAAATGGACCAAGCCCGGCAAGACTTTTGCCAGCGATAACCCCGCCAATGGCGACAAACTCGCCGACATCACCGAAGGCACAGCTGAAGACGTCAACGCCGCCGTCAAAGCCGCCCGCGCCGCCTTCAAGCCGTGGTCGGCCCTCTCCGGTTACGAGCGCGGCAAGTATCTCTACGCCATCGCCCGCGCCATCCAGAAGCATTCCCGGCTCTTCGCCGTGCTCGAAACCATGGACAATGGCAAGCCGATCCGCGAAAGCCGCGATGTCGATATCCCATTGGTAGCACGTCATTTTTACCATCACACCGGCTGGGCCCAGCACCTCAGCCGCGAGTTTCCCGACGCCGTGCCCTATGGCGTCTGCGGCCAGATCATCCCCTGGAATTTCCCACTCCTGATGCTGGCCTGGAAGATCGCCCCCGCGCTCGCCGCCGGCAACACCGTCATCCTAAAACCCGCCGAATTCACCTCGCTCACGGCATTGCTGTTCGCCGAAATCTGCGAGCGCATCGGCCTGCCCAAGGGCGTGGTCAATATCGTCACCGGGCAGGGCGAAACCGGCCAAGCCATTGTTTCTCATGAAGGTATCGACAAGATCGCCTTCACCGGCTCCACCGAAGTCGGCAAAGCCATCCGCGCCGCCACGGCCGGCACGGGCAAGGGCCTCAGCCTCGAGCTGGGCGGCAAGTCGCCCTACATCGTCTTCGAAGACGCCGATATCGACAGCGCCATCGAAGGCCTGGTCGATGCCATCTGGTTCAATCAGGGCCAGGTCTGCTGCGCCGGCTCCCGCCTGCTGGTGCAGGAAAGCATCGAAACCCGCTTCATCGCCAAGCTCAAGACCCGCATGGCGAGCCTGCGCGTCGGCGATCCGCTCGACAAATCCATCGACATCGGCGCGCTGGTCGCCCCGGTTCAGGTCGAACGCATCCGCGATCTGATGAAGCGTGGCGTGGCCGAAGGCGCTGTCGTCTACGAGGCCGATGGCCCAGTCCCGGCCAAGGGCTGTTTCCTCAAGCCGGCTCTGGTCACCAATGTTTCGCCCGCTAACACATTGGTGGCGGAAGAGATTTTCGGCCCCGTGCTGGTTGCCATGAGCTTCCGCACCCCCGAGGAAGCGGTCGCTCTCGCCAACAACACCAAATACGGTCTCGCCGCGACGATCTGGAGCGAGAATATCAATCTGGCCCTCGACATCGCCCCCAAGATCAAGGCCGGCGTGGTCTGGATCAACGGCACCAATAATTTCGACGCCGCCGTGGGCTTCGGTGGCTACAAGGAATCCGGCTTCGGCCGCGAAGGTGGCCGCGAGGGCATGAGCGCGTACCTCAAGCCCGCTTGGGAAAAGGAGCTCAAAGCCGCTCCCGCCGCCAAGCCCGCGCCCGCCAAGGCCGAAAACCCGCTCGATAGCGGCCATCTCGACCAGACTGCAAAGATGTATATCGGCGGCAAGCAGTCGCGCCCCGACAGCGCCTACAACCGCGCCGTGCTCGACCCCAAAGGCCAGACCATTGGCGAAGTGGGCGAAGGCAATCGCAAGGACATCCGCAACGCTGTCGAAGCTGCCCGTGCTGCCCTGAGCTGGTCGACCACTGCCGCCCACACCCGCGCGCAAGTCCTCTATTTCCTCGCCGAAAATCTCGACTATCGCCGCGACGAATTTGCCGCCCGCATCAAGGCGCAAACCGGCGAAGACGGCGCCAATGAAGTCGCCCTTTCCGTCGAACGCCTCTTCGCCTTTGCCGGCTGGGCCGACAAATATGATGGTGCGGTCCACAATCCGCCCCTGCGTGCCGTCGCCGCCGCCATGGTCGAACCACTCGGCGTCATGGGTATTGTTGCCCCGCCGTCGCGCCCGCTGCTCGGCTCCATCGCCCTGATCGCCCCGGCTCTGGCCATGGGCAATACGGTCGTGCTGGTCCCCTCGGCGCAATCGCCGCTATCCATCACCGACCTCTACCAGGTCATCGAAACCTCCGACGTGCCCAATGGCGTGATCAACATCGTCACCGGCGATAGCGTCACTCTCGCCAGGACCTTGGCCGAGCATGACGGCGTCGATGCAATGTGGTTCGCCGGCTCCGCCGAAGCCTCAGCTATCGTCGAAAAGGCCTCGATCACCAATCTCAAGCAGACCTGGACCAGCCGCGGTCTCTATTACGATCTGGCCGATCGGCGCTTCGAGGGCGATTACTTCCTGAGCAAGGCGACGCAGGTCAAGAATGTCTGGATTCCCTACGGAGCTTAGGTCCGGACATCGGAATACCCCCTCCTAACCTCTCCCTGATAGGGGGAGGCTAGGAGGGGGTATCCCCTAAACAAAAAGAGCCATCCATGGTCTTCCTCCCCCAAGAAGTCATCGCCAAAAAGCGCGACGGCCACGCCCTCTCGGCCGGCGAGATCGCCGCCTTCATCCATGGCTTCACCCATGGCAGTGTCTCCCACGCCCAGGCCGCCGCCCTCGCCATGGCCGTCTATTTCAACGACATGACCATGCAAGAACGCGTGGCGCTGACCCTGGCCATGCGCGATAGCGGCACCGTGCTCGACTGGTCCGATCTCGACGGTCCCGTGGCCGACAAACATTCCACCGGCGGTGTCGGCGACAATGTCAGCCTTATGCTGGCGCCGATCCTGGCCGCTATCGGCATCTATGTCCCCATGATCTCGGGCCGTGGTCTGGGCCATACCGGCGGTACGCTCGACAAGTTCGACGCCATTCCCGGCTATACCACCAGCCCCGACAATGCCCTGTTCCGCAAGGTCGTGCAGGAAGCCGGCTGCGCCATTATCGGCCAGACCGCCGACCTCGCCCCCGCCGACAAAGCGTTCTACGCCATCCGCGACGTGACGGGGACGGTTGAATCCATTTCCCTGATCACCGCCTCCATCCTCTCCAAAAAGCTCGCCGCCGGCCTCGGCACACTGATCCTCGACGTCAAAACCGGTTCGGGCGCCTTCATGCCCACGCTGGAAAAATCCCGTGATCTCGCGCAAAGCCTCGTCACTGTCGCCAATGGCGCGGGCCTCAAAACATCAGCTCTGATCACCGACATGAACGAGCCGCTGGCCTCTGCCGCCGGTAATGGCCTCGAAGTCCGCAATGCGGTCGATTTCCTCACTGGCAAGCATCAGGACGTCCGTCTGCGCGAAGTCACCTTGGCCCTCTGCGCCGAAGTCGCCGCCATGACCGGGATTGCGGAGAGCGTTCCGGCTGCCCGCAGGCTGGTCGACGACGCCCTTGACAGCGGCCGCGCCACCGAGCGTTTCGCCAAAATGGTCATGGCCCTTGGCGGCCCCGGCGACTTCGTCGAAGCCATGGACACCCATCTCGCCCCCGCCCCGATCCTCCGCGACGTCTTCGCCACGGGGCAGGGCACCATTGCCGCCATCGACACCAAAGGCGTCGGCATGGCCGTGGTCGCCCTAGGCGGCGGCCGCACCATGCCCAGCGACAGCATCGATCACACAGTCGGCTTCGACCGCCTGCTCGGTCTGGGCGCCCATGCCGATGCACAAAACCCCATCGCCCGCATCCACGCCCGCGACGAAGCCTCCGCCGCCGACGCTGAAGCCCGCCTCAAATCCGCCTATCGCTTGGGTGAAGCAGGCTCAGCGCATCCCCTTATTGCCCAGTCCATCCCACCGGCCTAAATACCCACACGGGGTCATTCCCGCGAAAGCGGGAACCTCCGTTTTCTTTCTGCCGCCGTAAACAGAGGTTCCCGCTTTCGCGGGAATGACACGGTAGATAGCCAGTTCAAGGAGCCGCCATGCCCCGCGCCATTCTGTGCATTCTCGATAGCGTCGGCATTGGTGGCGCGCCCGACGCTGCCGCCTATGGCGATGTCGGCTCCAACACCTTTGGTCACATCGCCGAACACGCCGCCGCGGGCAAAGCCGACAAGGCCGGCCTGCGCGCCGGCCCGCTCAACGTGCCCAATCTCGATGCCCTCGGCATCGGCGCCGCGATAAAGCTCTCGACCGGCACAATGCCACCCAATCTCTCCGCAACTCCCAAAGGCGGGCGCTTCGGCGTCGGCCGCGAAGTCAGCAAGGGCAAGGACACTCCCTCCGGCCATTGGGAAATCGCCGGCGTGCCGGTGCCCTTCGAATGGGGCTATTTCCCGCAAACCGAGCCGACCTTTCCGCCCGCGCTGATCGAAGAATTCATCAAACGCGCCAAGCTGCCCGGCATTCTGGGCGACAAGCATGCCTCGGGCACCAATATCATTGCAGAGTTAGGCGAAGAGAGCATCCGCACCGGCAAGCCGATCTGCTACACCTCCATCGATAGCGTGTTCCAGATCGCCGCGCATGAGAGCCATTTCGGGCTCGATCGGCTCTACGAGATTTGCCAGATCGCCTTCGAGCTCACCGCGCCCCTCAATATCGGCCGTGTGATCGCCCGCCCGTTCGTGGGTGAGGATGCAAAGAGCTTCAAGCGCACCGGCAATCGCCGCGACTTCGCCATTTCACCACCCGAGCCGACCCTGCTCGATCGCAACAAGGCAGCCGGAAACCAGGTCTTCGCCATCGGCAAGATTTCCGACATTTATGCCGCCCATGGCGTCACCCATAAGCTCAAGGGCACGGGGCTGCCCCAACTGTTCGACAAGACGCTCGAGGCCATGGAAATGGCTGCCGATAACGCGTTCATCATGACCAATTTCGTCGATTTCGACAGCGAATATGGCCATCGCCGCGACGTGCCCGGCTACGCCGCGGCCCTCGAATATTTCGACGCCCGCCTGCCCGAGCTGATCGCCAAGCTCAGGGACGATGATCTCTTGATCCTTACGGCCGACCACGGCAATGATCCAACCTGGCCCGGCACCGACCACACACGGGAACAGATCCCGATTCTGCTCTTTTCCCCAAGCGTGTCGGCGGGCGAGATTGGCATTCGCTCCACCTTCGCAGATATTGGCGAAACCATTGCCCATTGGCTCGGCCTCGCACCCGGCCGTCATGGCAAAAGCTTTCTCTAACCCGACAAGAACAGGTGATCCAATGAGCAGCGTGACCGTCCTCGATCACCCCTTGATCCAGCACAAGCTGACCATCATGCGCAACAAGGAGACCTCCATCGCGGGGTTCCGCCGCCTGCTGCGCGAGATCGCCCATCTGATGTGCTACGAGGTCACGCGCGATCTCGAACTCGAGATGATCCCCATCGAAACCCCGATGGCCGAGATGCAGTCTCCCGCCATCAAGGGCAAGAAGCTGGTTTTCGCCTCCATCCTGCGCGCCGGCAATGGCCTGCTCGATGGCATGCTCGATCTGGTCCCGGCCGCCCGCGTCGCCCATATTGGCATCTATCGCGATCACGAAACGCTCGAGCCCGTCGAGTATTACTTCAAGGCTCCGTCCAATCTGGAAGATCGCCTGATCATCGTGGTCGATCCGATGCTGGCCACCGCCAACTCGGCCACTGCCGCCATCGACAAGCTCAAGGAACGCGGCGCCAACAATATCCGCTTCCTCTGCCTGCTCGCCGCACCCGAAGGCCTCAAGCATTTCGGGGAAACCCATCCCGACGTGCCGGTCTTCACCGCCTCCATCGACAGCCATCTCAATGAGAAGGGCTACATCATCCCTGGCCTTGGCGATGCGGGCGACCGCATGTACGGCACGAAATAAGCGCTGTCCTATGCCTCTCCCCCTCAAGGAGAGGCAAGAGGGCCTACTTCGCCTTGAGTGGCAGCCCCAGCGCGATCAGTTCCTTGCGCAGCATGACCGGGTCCTTGAAGTGGATTCCATGCATGCCGAATTTGCGTGCCGAGGTGATATTGGGCTCGCTGTCGTCGATGAACACGCAGCTTTCGGGCGCCAGGCCATAGCGCTCGCAGAACACGCGATAAAGCCGGGGATCGGGCTTCACCAGCCCTTCGAGCCCCGACACGATCACGCCATCGAACTTTTCGAGGAACGGCCATTCGCCCAGGCAGCTCACCCATTTTTCCCAGGAAAAATTGGTAATGGCAAAGGTGGGGACTTCCTGCTCGATCAACTCGTCATGGATGTCAATCGTGCCCTGGATGAATTCACCCAGCGTTTCCTTCCAGCGCAGGTCGAACGCCTGGATTTCGCGCCAATATTTGGGGAAGCGGGTGATCAGCTTGGCGACGCCCTCGGAATAGATTTCCCCCGCGTCGAATTCCAGATTCCAGTCCAGCGTGCAGATATTCTGGTGGAACCATAGCGCATCGTCCTCGCTCTCGAAGAGCTTGCGGAACAGATACATCGGGTTCCAGTCGACGAACACGCCGCCAAGGTCAAAAACAGGGACGAGCGTATCGGTCATGGGAAGGTCACCAGGAGGAAGGAAGCTGGCTGGCTTTTGCCACGCGCTGAAGGCGGGTGCAACGGCTAGTTCAGAACGATTGGCTCACCGAACCGCGGCACGTAAAAGCTCTGGCGATAGAGATTGACCGCCTGGTCGAAGACGAAACCGTAAAGCGGCTTGTAGCTATAGCTGGCTTCCGAGACGATGACATAGCTGCCCTTGGCGATATCGGTCATGCTGGCCATGTCGCTGGCTCGGCCATAGGGCTGGTTCTGTGGGTAGGTCGTCCCCACGCTCATGACGCCGTTGAGATATTCGCGCGACCAGGCCACTTCCGTGGTGCCGTCGACCTTCACCTTCACCGAGGTGACGATCTGCTTGATGTTGGTCGTGGTGTAGGGCGTCATGATGCCCGAGGAAGCCTGGAAATAATCCTGCAATGTGGCGCCGGAAATCGTCCCGTTCTCACGAGCCACCAGGTCCCCCACCGCGCCGGCAACCGATTGCACTTTGCGATCCATGGTGATCAGGGCGCCGGCTTCGGTCGTGCCTAGATAGACCATCAACATGAAGGGCACGACCAGCGCGAACTCCACCGCCGCTACACCGCCCTGTGCTTTGGCGAAGCGCCGAAGCAGTCGCTTGAGCATCTGCCGGGCCGCGATCATGTGAAAGGCTCGTTGCGGAACACGGTGACTGCACCCAGCAAGCGCCGCCCGTCACGGAGATTGGACAGGCCAAGCGAGCCGCCCAGGAAGTTGAGGTTCAGCAGCACCGGATATTTGTAATAGACCTGCACCAGAACCACGTTTGATCCAGCGCCGGGAGTATAGTTTTCGCCCTTGGTCCAGCCGCAATTGTCGACCTTGCAGGTCCAGTCCACCGGCGGCTCGACCGTCGCCGACTGGAAATTGGACACCACCGACACCCGCACATGCAGGCCCGAGCAGTCGGAAAACAGCCCATAGAGCCGGTCGCACACATTGCTGCGGAAGGAGGCGAGCGTGTCCTTGCGGGTCTGGGCCTGGCCGGTGCGGATCATCCGGCTGGCGTCCTGCACCGCACTTTCCAGAATCTGGCCGGACATGAAAACCAGCGAGGTTTGCAGAATTGCTGTCATGATGGCGAAGAACGGCATTGCCAGCAGGGCAAATTCGATCACCGTCGTTGCATCCTCATGGCGCGCAAAGGCGCGCCATCTTTTCCTCGGCGACGCTCTGCCGAGCAGGGATGCAATTGACTTGATCATGAGCCCACATGCGTTTGGTCGCCACAGGCTAGGGGCTTTTGGCTAATCCTTGGTTACGAAGGCGCCTGCGGGCGACCCCGTTCGCGCGGAAGGTTAAGCTGCGGTTAAAGGCCTACTGCGCAGCAGACTGTACAACCTGAGACGACGCCAGCGCTTGCGCCGTAAAGGAATTGTCGTCACCCAGCATGATCACGGGCTGGCATGTGGGTGCGCAGGATAGCGTGGTGCGGTTCTGCCCCTGATAGACGGTCATTACGCCCGCTTGCATCTGCGCTACTTCGACCATGGTGTCGGCAATGGGATTACCCTGTGCGTCGAGCACGATCAGATTGGTCTGCCCATAGCTTTTGCCGGTCAGCACCAGCGTCAGCGGGTCTTGAATGGTCACGTCGGCAATGCCAGGATTGCCGATGATCACCGTGGCGGCGGGCGAACTGATGCGCAAGACGCGCGCCATGTTGACATTGACCTCGATCGGCAGCCCGTCAGCCGCATGGACGCCGCCCAAGTTGGCCAGCAACAGACATAGGGCGGCAAAAGCAGAGGGCAAACGCATGGGACAATCCGGCCATCGGGAACGCAACGAATGTCAGTTTCCATTGGAATGGTGAATTTTTTGACAAACACCCGGCAAACAAGGGTTTGGCAGGCATTCCTCGCATGCGCGGAGTTGATGGCCGGGCAATGCTATGTGGCCTTGAAGCAAATAAGTATAGCCGCGCCCTATACTTGCTGACGCCCGACGGCACAGCGACAGATAAAATGCCATAGATTTAATTAACGCTTTGATTATCATACGGAAATCGGCGCCAAAATCACTCTCTGACTGTCCGGCCGATTAACTCAATTGCAACAAGTCACGACTAGTTTTTGCCTCATGTTCGATGTGTGACGTGTCGAACGACGGCGTCACCCGATGACGTTATTTAAAGGAGCCTGGGAATGACTATTTTCGCACGTTTCGCCAAGGACGAGTCCGGCGCAACCGCAATTGAATACGGCCTGATCGCCGCACTGATTTCCGTTGGTATCATTGTTGCCGCGACCGCTTTGGGGGGGAGCCTGAGTGACCTGTTCGAACGTATCTCTGATACGCTCGATGGCACCATCCCAGCGACTGCGACACCGCCCGCGACGCCATAATAGCCAAGACGCTTCGGCGTCGCTGTAAACGATAGGGGAAGGCGTTTAGCGCTTTCCCCTTTTCTTTTTGTCGTTTCTTAACGCGCTCCGTCGCAATGTTTTTGCCGCGGCGGTACTATGCCCGTGCCGTTTTTTGGGGACGTTCTAATGGCCACGATCGCATTGCTGTTTTTTCCGCTCGGCATGGCTTTCGCTGCCTCCTCCGATCTGCTGACCATGCGAATATCCAACAAGCTCGTGCTGCTGCTGGTTGTCGGCTTTTGCATTACGGCTATGGCCATCAACCTGCCCTTGCAGCAATTCGCCATGCATGTCGTTGCCGCGTTGATCGTTCTGGTTGCCGGTTTCACGTTTTTCGCCCTGCGCTGGGTCGGCGGGGGCGACGCCAAGCTGGCAGCTGCCACCGCGCTTTGGCTCGGCTTCGGCCTTACACTGCCTTATCTGGTTTACGCCGCCGTGCTGGGGGGCGTACTGACGCTGCTTATCCTCGCCCTGCGCCGGCTTCCCCTCACGCCGTTCCTAGCCCGCTATCGCTGGCTTGAGCGGTTGCATGACCGCAAATCCGGCATTCCTTATGGTGTCGCCTTGGCCCTTGCCGGCCTCATGACATATTCCAACTCGGTGATCTTCGAGCGCTTGTCCGCCTAGGCGCCCCTCGACGGAGCCTTGCAGGCCGTAAGCCGCAAAGATCAATAAGCCCTCACGGCGAATACTTGTCCTTTCTGGAAAATTACTAAATTCGCTAAAATTTACATCCCGTTAACTGAATTCGCAAACGCCCGGTTAACCAAACTTTGACCCTTTGGGTTCACACTCACAATTGTGGAATTGGGCCAGAACGGCTCCATCCCTAAGCGGAGTGTGGCATGAAGCCGGCGCGTCTCATCTTGATCCTAGTGGCAGTGGTCGCCGCCGGGCTGGCCGCATTTCTGGTGACCCGTGGTGGCCCAGCGCCCGAACAGGTCGTGAGCGAAGTGGTGCGGCAGGAGGCCAAGGCCCAGGTCCTAGTCGCCCGCAGCGCCGTTGGCATTGGCGAGCGCCTCACTGCAGAAAATCTAGAATGGCAGGATTGGCCCGAGGGCGCCGTACGCCCCGAATACGTCACCTCCACCGCCATGCCCGATGCTCCCGCTCAATTGACGGGTGCCGTGGTGCGGTTCGAATTCTTTCCCGGCGAGCCGATCCGCGAGGCCAAGCTGGTCCGCGCCGACCAGGGCTATCTCTCGGCCGTTCTCGGCCAGGGTATGCGCGGCGTTTCGGTCGGCGTCACGGCGGTCTCCAGCGCTGGTGGCTTCGTCGTCCCCAATGATCATGTCGATGTGGTGCTGACCACCGCCACCGAAATGGGCCAACAATCCCAAGTCATCCTCTCCAATGTGCGGGTACTCGCCATCGGCAAACGCTTGGGCGAGATGGGCGTCACCGGCACCGAAGTCGGACAGACACCAACAGGTTCGCCCACGCCCGTTGTGTTCGACAACGCCACCATTGCCACGCTCGAATTGCTGCCGCCCCAGGCTGAGGTGCTGATCAATGCCGCCACCCGTGGCGAACTCAGCCTGACCCTGCGTTCGATGATTGATTTCAAGGACAATAGCGTGGCCGATGCCGGCGGCAGCCAGTCGATCCGACTGATCCGCTTCGGCCGGGAACAAAGCGTGCGCTCGACCAACGGCGGCCAGGCCTTCAATCCGCCGGCCGTCACAGGTTTCCCCGTCGATAGTGTCTACACTCCTCCCCTCAATGTGCCGGCCAGCGTCACCGCGCCGCAAGTGTTGCCCCAGTAGGGCGAGAGGCAACCATGCTCACATCCATTTCCGTTTTGCCCCGCAAGTTCCTGGCTTCGGCCGTCATGGCGCTGTTGGCCGGCGCCACTCTGCTTCAGCCGGCGGCTGCTCAGGAGGCGCAGATAACCATCTCGTCCGCCGCCTACGGCGGCACGCGGCAAATGGAACTCGACCTCAACAAATCCATCATCGTCGATCTGCCCGCGGGTGTGGCCGAAGTGGTGGTGTCCCAGCCCACTGTGGCTGCCGCCATCATGCGCACCCGCACCCGGGCGATCGTGCAGGGCATTTCGGGTGGCGATACCAATATCTTCTTCCTTGACGATCAGGGCCGCACGATTTCCGTGCTCGATATCCGCGTCATCAAGGAGCCATCCCAGGTCGGCAATGCCCTCCAGGAGGCATTGGCCCGCGTCATTCCCGGCTCCAATATCCGCGTTGAATCTGTAACGCTGGGTGATGAGACCAACCGCGTTGTGCTCACTGGCACGGTTCTGTCGACCGACGACAAGCAGCGTGCCGAACAGGTGGCCATCCAGTTTGCGGGCGATCCGCTGAACGTGGCCAATATTCTCGACATTTCCGGTTCCCAGCAGGTCATGCTGCAGGTCACCGTAGCTGAAGTGTCACGCGATACCGTCAAGCAGCTTGGCATCAATCTCTCTGGCAGTCTCTCCATCGGCAATTTCAACGCCGGCATTAACAGCACGCAGTCCACCCTACCCAATGGCGTTACGGGTGGCTTTTCGGCCGGCAATGTCTCGCTCACGGCCGAGCTGCGGGCGCTCGAACAGCGCGGCGCGCTCCGCACCCTGGCCGAACCAGTTCTCACCGCCATTTCCGGTGAACCCGCCGAATTTCTCGCGGGCGGGCAGATTCCTATTCTCTCGGCCATCGATCCGGCCACCAATAACCGCACCTATACGCTCAAGGATTTCGGGGTGAAGCTCAAATTCACGCCCACTATCAAGTCCAACGGCGTGGTGGGGCTCGAGGTCGAAACCGAGGTTTCCGAAATCGCCGAGACCGGTTTCAATATCGGTGGTGAAACCGTCCCCGGCTTCAACAATCGCAGCGCCAAGACCTCCATCGAGCTGCGCCCGGGCCAGACCATCGCCATTGCCGGCATGATCCAGGACAAATTGCGCCAGCAGATTTCAGGCCTGCCGGGCCTGGGTGATATCCCTATCCTGGGCACCCTGTTCCGCTCGCGCAATTTCCAGCGCAGCCAGACCGAGCTGGTCATCATCGTCACGCCGTATCTCGCCGCGCCGATGACCCAGCAGCCCATTCTGCCCACCGACAAGTTCGAAGCAGCCAGTGATGCCGAAGCCATTTTCCTCGGCCGCATGGAGCGAAATTATGGCGTCGGTGGCGATATCGAAATGCGCGGCGGTTTCAACGGATCTGTCGGCTTCGTGCTCGATTGAGCACGGCCCCAGGAGTTTAGTACGATGAGTTTTCTCTCTCCCGAAAAAACCAAGAGCGAAGAAGCCGCGGCCGAAATTTCGGCCGGCGCCCGCCTCATTCCGCGCATCACCATCCAGGCCTTTTGCGAGCATTCTCAAACCGCCCAATTGGTGGAAAGCGCCATTCATGACCGGCGCATGTCTAAGGTGGCGCTGACCACGCACAATGGGGGTATCGAAGGCGCCGTCGAAACCTACAAATCCAACCCCACGCCCAATCTGATCATCGTGGAAACCGCGCTCTCGCCGTCCGAGATTCCGCTGGCGCTGGAGCGGCTGGCCGAAGTCTGCGATGCCTCCACGCGCCTGATCGTGCTCGGCCATGTCAATGACGTGCCGCTCTATCGCGAACTGATCCGCTCGGGCGTTTCCGAATATGTGGTGCTGCCCGCCACCTCGGCGCAGATCGTCTCGGCCATCACCGACCTGTTCGCGGCCGAAGGGGGCGCTCCCATCGGCCGCACTATCGGCTTTGTCTCGGCCAAGGGCGGGGCAGGGGGTTCCACCGTGGCACATAATGTCGCCTGGGCCGTCGCGACCGCCCTGCGTCAGGATAGCCTCATCCTCGACATGGACCTGGCCTTCGGCACGGCAGGGCTCAATTTCAATCAGGACCCACCCCATGGCCTGGCCGATGCGGTGCTCGCCAACCAGAAGGTCGACCAGACCATGCTGGATCGGCTGATGAGCAAGGCGGCCAACCACATCAACCTGCTGACCGCTCCCGTCACGCTCGACCGTACCTTCGATTTCGAGGAGCGGGAATTCGAGCAGATCATCGAGATGAGCCAGAACACCATGCCCGTCGTGGTGCTCGACATTCCCCATGCCTGGAATGCCTGGATCCGCCATACCCTGGCGACAGTGGACGAAGTGGTCATCGTGGCCGAGCCGGACCTGGCCAATCTGCGCAATGCCAAGAATCTGGCCGACACCATCAAGGCCCTGCGCCCGACGGAAGCCATGCCCAATCTGGTGCTCAACAAGGTGGGCATGCCCCGCCGCCCCGAGATCAGCTCCGCCGAATTCGCCGCTTCGGTCGAATGCCAGCTGCTGGGTGCCATTCCGTTCGATGCGGCCCTGTTCGGCACTGCCGCCAATAATGGGCAGATGATCGCCGAGGTCGCCGCCAACAACAAGATCAACGACATCTACCGCGCCATCGGCATGCAGGTGACGGGCCGGCAGGTGTCGCACGCCGGAGGCAAGTCATCGAGCCTGATGAAGCTGCCTTCGTTTCTCAAGAAGCGGGCTTGATCGGGTTCCGATCAGCCGGATAGGACGAACATGTTTGGCAAGCGCACGACATTTGGTGGCAATACGCCGGGCCTGGCCGAAACGCGTCCGGCGCCCGCCATGCCGCTTCGCGCGGAAACCCCGGCCCCGCGCCGCGGCGTTGATAGCGACGCCATGTCGGCTCGCATGCGCACAAGCGAGGAAGTGGTCGACGTCCGCACCCCGATCGATACGCAGCGCGACAAGGATTATTTCCAGACCAAGTCGGCCATTTTCAGCGCCCTGATTGATTCCATCGATCTGAGCCAGCTCGCCACCATGGATCAGGATGCCGCGCGCGAGGAAATTCGCGACATCGTCGCCGAGATCATCGCGCTCAAATCCATCATCATGTCGATTGCCGAGCAGGAAGATCTGCTCGAGGACATCTGCAATGACGTTCTGGGCTATGGTCCACTCGAGCCCTTGCTGGCGCGCGACGACATTGCCGATATCATGGTCAATGGTTCCCAGCGTTGCTACATCGAAGTGGGCGGCCGGGTGAAGCTCACCAATGTGCGCTTCCGCGACGACGCCCACCTGATGAATGTGTGCCAGCGCATCGTGTCCCAGGTGGGTCGCCGCGTCGATGAAAGCTCTCCGATTTGCGACGCCCGCCTCCCCGATGGCTCGCGCGTCAACGTCATCGCCCCGCCGCTGGCCATCGATGGCGCGGCTCTTACCATTCGTAAGTTCAAAAAGGACAAGCTGACCCTGCCACAACTGGTCAAATATGGCTCTATCTCCCCCGAAGGCGCTGAAGTGCTGCGCATTCTGGGCCGGGTTCGGGCCAATGTGCTGATCTCGGGCGGTACCGGCTCGGGCAAGACGACACTGCTCAATTGTCTCACCGCCTTTATTGAAAAGGACGAGCGGGTCATCACCTGCGAAGATTCCGCCGAACTCCAGCTTCAACAGCCCCATGTGGTGCGGCTGGAAACCCGCCCGCCCAATCTTGAGGGCGAAGGCGAGATCACCATGCGCGATCTCATCAAGAATTGCCTGCGTATGCGGCCCGAACGCATCATCGTCGGCGAAGTCCGCGGCCCCGAAAGCTTCGATCTGCTGCAGGCCATGAATACGGGCCATGACGGCTCCATGGGCACGCTGCACGCCAACAGCCCACGCGAGGCCCTGTCGCGTCTTGAATCCATGATCACCATGGGCGGCTATTCCCTGCCCAGCCGCACCATCCGCGAAATGATCACCTCGTCCATCGATGTCGTGGTGCAGGCCGCCCGCCTGCGCGATGGCTCGCGCCGCATCACCCACATCACCGAAGTGCTGGGCATGGAAGGCGATGTCATCGTCACCCAGGATATCTTCCTCTACGACATCATGGGCGAAGACCAGTCTGGCATGCTGATGGGCCGCCATCGCTCGACCGGCATCACCAAGCCGCAATTTGCCGAACGCGCCCGCTATTTCAACGAGGAAGCCAATCTCGTCGAAGCGCTCGAGCGCTCCAATATCGAACAGCGTGAGCTGCTGGATTCATGACCACGCTCCTGCTCATCATCCTGGCCATGGTTGCCGTCGGCGCCGCCGGCTTTGCCCTTGTCCCTTCGGCGCTGGGCGACAGCACTGCGGACAAGCGGCGCAAGGCCTTCCAGGGCGACCTGCGGGTCAATCGCCTGGAGGTGGACGCGGCGCGCAGCCGCGATCAGCGCCGCAAGAGTGTGCAGCAAGCGCTCAAGACCCAGACTGACGCGCTCAACGCCAAGAAGCGTCTCACGCTGCCTCAATTGCTGTTTCAGGCCGGCATGACCATCAAACCTGCCGCATTCATCCGCAACAGCATTATCCTTGGTGTGGTGCTGTTCGTTCTTTTGGTGCTGGTGCAGGTGCCGTTCTATTTCGCCGCCATTTTCGCGCTTGCCGCCGCCTATCTGCTGCCGCGCTTCTATGTCGGCCGCAAGCGCCGCAAATATCAGGACCAGTTTCTTGACGAATTGCCCAATGCCGTTGAAGCCATCGTGCGCGGCGTCAAGACTGGCTTGCCGCTCAACGATTCCATCCGCGTCGTTGCCAAGGATGCCAAGGACCCGGTGAAATCCGAATTCGCCCGGGTGCTCGATCAGCAGGCCTTCGGCATGTCCATGACCGAAGCAGTCCAGGTGTTGCTCGACCGGGTGCCACTGCCCGAGGTCAATTTCTTCGTCGTCGTCATCACCGTGCAGCAGCAGGCTGGCGGCAATCTCAGCGAAGCCCTGGGCAATCTGGCGCGCGTGCTGCGCAACCGCAAGAAGATGAAACAGAAGGTCAAGGCCATGTCGTCCGAGGCCAAGGCCTCCGCCGGCATTATCGGCTCGCTGCCTTTCGTGGTGGGCATTCTCGTCAGCGTGGTGTCGCCCCGCTATCTCGAGCCGCTGGTCACCACCTCGCTGGGCCATATCTGGCTTGGCATCGGCGCGATCATGCTCTCCGCGGGCATTTTCGTCATGAAACGCATGGTCAAATTCGACTTCTAGGCGCGGGGAGCATGTCATGAACATCGTCGAAATGCTGACCCAGCGGGAATCGCTCATCGCCATTCTGGCGGCCATTTCCGCCGCTGCCATCGTCTATACCTTCGGCTCGTCCTTCATCGTCAGATCGGAAATGAAGACGCGCATTCGTCGGGTGGCGCTGGAGCGCGACAAGATGCGGGCAGAGGAAATGGCGCGCCTGCGGGGCCTCGCCTCCAATGGCGGGGAAGGGCGCGGCTCCATCAGGCGGGCCGGCGAAACCAAGTCCTACATGAAAAAGGTGGTCGAGCGGTTCGACCTCAAAAAGGCATTTCAGGACGATGCCACCGTCGACAAGCTCGCCATGGCCGGCTTCCGCGGACAAGGGCATTTGACCACGTTCCTGTTCATGCGCCTTGCCACTCCGCTCGGCATCTTCCTGTTCGCCGCGCTCTATCTGATGGTGCTCGCACCCGGCGGCCGCCCGCTTTATCTCAACCTGGTCTATTCGATCGGGGCCGGCATTGTCGGCTCCTATCTGCCCATTCTTTTGCTCAAGAACACGACGAGCAAACGCCAATTCTCCATCCGCCGCGCCTGGCCCGATTGCCTCGATCTGCTGTTGCTTTGCGTTGAAGCCGGCATGTCGATGGAACACGCCTTCAAGCGCGTCGCGCGGGAGATCGGCCAGCAAAGCGCCGAACTGGCTGAAGAGCTGACCTTGACCACGGCCGAGCTGTCCTTCCTCGAAGACCGCACGCGCGCCTATGACAATCTAGGCCGCCGCATCGGGCTCGATAATGTGCGCTCGGTGATGACTGCCCTGATCCAGGCCGACCGCTACGGCACCTCCGTCGGCCAGGCATTGCGCGTCATGGCCGAGGAAGGCCGCGAAGCGCGCATGATGGAAGCCGAGAAGAAAGCCGCCTCCCTGCCGCCCAAACTGACCGTGCCGTTGATCCTGTTCTTCCTGCCGGTGCTGTTCATCGTCATCCTGGCCCCGGCCGCGATCAAGATCTTCGGGCCCGGCGGCGCAGCAAGCGGCGGCATGGGTTAGCCGACTGAAAAGGTCGGGCTCATCTTGCCCGCTCATTGAATGGGTGAAGGAGCGGCAGGTCTGGTCACGTGCTAGGCCTAACCCTTCGCAACCGCGTCCCACCGGTTCTGCTGGGTCAGCATCGAGCGCACATAGGCCATGTTGCTCTCGACCTGATCGGGCGGCAACTCAGCCGCATAGAGTTTGCGCGCCTCATCGAACCGGCCCTGCAGGCCGACGATCAGTGCCAGATTCTGCCGTATCTTGCTGGTCGCGCCCGGCATCTGGGCGGCCCGGCGCAAATGCTGTTCGGCAGCGCCGAGTTCATTGGTCATGGCATAGGAGAGGCCAAGATTGGCCTCGATCGAGGCTTCGCCCGGCGCCATGACCAGGGCTTGGCCATAAACCTGCCGCGCCTCGGCATTGCGCCCCAATTGGTCGAGCGCCGCCCCCTTGACCAGGAGCGCATTCCAGTCCGGCGCATCCGGCCGGATGACGCGATCGAGTACGCCCAGCGATTGCTCGAACCGCCCGTCCGCCGTCAGTGCCTTGGCATAGGCCACGGCGATGTCGGGGTCGTTGGGATAAATCCCGACGCCCTGTTCGAGCACCGCCACGGCCTGTCCGCTCTGCCCCGCAGCGCGCAAGGCGGCGGAGTAGGTGATGATCGTGCCCTTGTCCTTGGGATTGGCGCGGTAACGCGTCGTCAGTTCGGCAATGCCCACCTGTGGTTGCCCCGCTGCGTAGCCCAGCGCCGACGCGGGAGCCCTCGTAGCGGCGCAGGCCGAAATTGACACCATGGCCGAACCAGCCAGCAACACGATGCGCAGGGGCTTGAACAATGGGGACAACAACGACAGCACGCTAGGCACTCCTCGGGCAGCCTCGCCCGCTTCCAGCAATAAATCATTAACCCTAACAGCCCGTTAAAACGGCGTTTGAGCAATTGTGAGCGCCGCGCCCGCCCGCTACAAATGCACCGGAAAATCCCTGCCGGAGCCCGCCATGTTGCACGCCCAATCCCTGCCCATCATCGTCATTGAAGAGGGGCAGCTCGCTGCGGCCGGCCTCACGCCGGCACGGACTGCCTGGGCAATGGCCAACGGCTTTTCCGGCCAGCGCGGGCGCCTGCTGGCGCTGCCAGGCGACGATGGCGCGGTGACTGGCTATCTGTTCGGCATTGGCGAGCCCGCCAACCGCTCTGCGCTGGTCATGGGCCTGGCCGGCGCAACGCTGCCGGCCGGCGACTATCACCTCGAAGGCGCCTTTGGTGACCCCGTCCTGGCCGTAGTCGGTTTTCGTCTCGGCGCCTATCGCTTCGCCCGGTACCGTAAAGCCGAACCCGCCCCAAATCTCACCCCGCCTGATGGCGCCGACACGGCTGAGATCGACCGTCTCGTCGAGGCCGCCACGCTCGCCCGCGATCTGGTCAATACGCCCACCAACGATCTTGGTCCCGAGGCTTTCGAAGCCGCCATCCGCGACTTCGCCATCACCCGCGGCATGAGCGTTTCGTCCATTGTCGGCGATGACCTGCTCGCCGCCAATTTCCCGATGATCCACGCCGTGGGTCGCGCCGCGCCCCAGGCACCCCGCCTGCTCGATCTGAGTTGGGGCCGCGACACCGATCCCAAGGTAACCCTGGTAGGCAAGGGCGTCACCTTCGATACCGGCGGGCTCGATATCAAATCGGCCACCGGCATGCTGCTGATGAAAAAGGACATGGGCGGCGCCGCCAATGTGCTGGGCCTGGCTCACGCCATCGTCTCGGCCGGCCTTGCAGTGCGCCTGCGCGTGCTCATTCCCATCGTTGAGAATGCCATTGCCGGCAATGCTTTCCGCCCGGGTGATGTGCTCACCTCCCGCAAGGGTCTCACCGTCGAAATCGGCAATACCGATGCCGAAGGCCGGCTGATCCTGGCCGATGCACTGGCCCTGGCCGACGAGGAAAGCCCCGAGCTGATCGTGGACATGGCCACCCTGACCGGCGCTGCCCGCGTCGCGCTCGGCCCTGATCTGCCGGCACTCTATTCCACCGATGACGCCCTGGCGCGAGACTTGATGGCGGCGGGCCTGCTCGCCGACGATCCGCTCTGGCAGATGCCGCTCTGGTCCCCCTATGACGGCATGATGTCGTCCAAGATCGCCGATGTGAACAATGCCGGCAGCGGCGGCTTTGCCGGCTCGATCACCGCCGCCCTGTTCATGCGGCGTTTCGTCAGCAAGGCCAAGGCGTGGGTGCATCTCGATATCATGGCCTGGGCCCCCGAGGCCCGTCCTGGCCGCCCACAGGGCGGCACCGACCATGGCATCCGCGCCGTCTATGGCGTGCTCAAGCAGCGCTATCCTGCAAACTAGTTGACTTTGACAACAAACTATTTGACTATGTCATTCATCGACATGGAGCAAATCTATGGCTGAGCAGCCGGACCAAAGCCAACAGATCGCGACCATCCGGGCGTTCAATCGGTTCTATACGGGCGTTATCGGCCTGCTGAATGAGGGCATGCACAAGAGCCCTCATCCCTTGGCCGAGGCCAGGTTGATTCATGAAATCGGCAAGCGGGTGTCGACCACCTCCGCTGGCCTTGCCGCCGATCTGGGCATGGATCGCGGGCAGATGAGCCGGCTGGTCTGGCGGCTGATCGATCAGGGCCTGCTCGCCATGGTGCCGCATAGCGATGACCGTCGATCCAGTACGCTGGCACTGACAGCCGATGGTGATCGCATCTATCGTCAGCTCAACGAATGGAGTGATGGCGCCGCTGCCGAACTGCTCGCTCCGCTGGACAATTTTCTCCGCCGCGACTTGGTGGATTCAATGCGGCGCATCCACACCATCCTGGCTGAGCCCGACCCTGCCGAGACGCTCATCCTGCGTCCCCACCGGGTGGGGGAACTGGGCTGGCTGATCCACCGCCAGGGCCTGCTCTATCATCTCGAGCAAGGCTGGAATGGCGAGTTCGAGGCCCTGATCGCCCGCATCTATGCCGAGTACGAAGCCGCACCCGCCACGCCATCTAAATCGCTCTGGGTCGCTGAAATGGCGGGGCAGGTGGCCGGCTCGCTTTTCATCGTGCCCTCAGCCGCCGATCCGGCCACGGCCCAATTGCGCATGCTCTATGTCGAACCCGCCTTCCGCGGCCATGGCATAGGCAAGCGCCTCGTCGAGGAAGCCATCCGCTTCTCCCGCGCCTCGGGCTATTCCAGCATCCTGCTCTGGACCCAGGACTGCCTCACCGCCGCCCGCAAGATCTACCAGGCGGCCGGCTTCCTTCTCGAACGCGAAGAGCCTCATCATTCCTTTGGCGCCGACCTGAACGGCCAATATTGGCGCCTGCAGCTCAAGCGATAGGATTCGCTAGCCCTCCGGGGTCAGATCCCCCAACGTATGATCGATCGCCTCCACCACGCTTTCCACCTCGGCCACGCCAGATTTGGGAAACAGCAGCGGGGCCGCGGCAAAGCCGATAATGGTCAGCGCCACCAGGGACCAGCCGGCAATCGCCTTGTGCTTTTCGATGAAATGGTTGGCGGCTGGCCCAAAGAAATAGAACAGCCCGCAGGGCCCGAAATAGCGCGTGGCGCGTCCGACCAGCCCGTAGAAAATGAAAGTCCACAGATCCAGCCCCGCCACCCCGCTGGTGATGGTCACCACCTTGTAGGGAATGGGCGAGATCGCGCCGATCAGGATCATCAGCGGGCCATTGTCGTTGAAGCTCTGCATCAGCGAGGCAAAGCCGTCTCCGGCGCCATAAAAGGCGATAATGGCGCGCCCCACCGTATCGAACAGGAAATAGCCTACCGCATAGCCGACCAACCCGCCCAGCACCGAGGTCACCGTACAGATCGTCGCCAGCCGCCACGCCCGCTTGCGGTCCGCGATAATCATCGGGGCCAGCATGATTTCGGGAAAGATCGGCAAGATACTGGCTTCGAGAAAGCACAGCAGTCCCAGTATCGGCTCGGCTAGCCGGTGCTTGGTCGCCAGTTTCAGGCGGTCATAGAACTTGATCTTCTGCGGCTGCGGCGTGGCGTCGCTCATCCGGCCCCCTGGCTGTGTGCGATGTCGGAACGGCAACAGACCGTGTTGCGCTTAACAAATCCACCCGCCGCGGGCCATCCAGTGGATAACAATCGCGTCAGTAGCCGCGCGTCCGATCCACTACATTGATCAATGGCTTGCCTGCTTCATGCGCGGCAATGATGCCGGCATAATAGGCCACCCCGGCCGTTTCGCTGGAAATCGCCGCAATGTGAGGGGTGATGTAGCAATTCTCGATTGCCCAGAGCGGGCTTTCCTGCGGCAGCGGCTCCGTCTCGAACACATCAAGACTGGCCGCGCCCAAAGTGCCATCGCCCAGCGCCCGCACGATATCGGCCTCGCGCTGATGCCCGCCTCGCGCCGCGTTAATGATCACCGGCCCCCCATGGAGTCCGCCGCGCCGCAGCTTGGCAAAGGTCTGGTAATTGAGAATGCCCGTGGTTTCGGGCGTCAGCGGCAGCAGATTGACCAGGATGTCGGTGCCCGCCAGGAACGCATCGAACTGCTCGGTCCCGGCAAAACCCTCCACACCTTCGATGGCCTTGGGCGTGCGGCTCCAGCTGCGCAGTGCAAAGCCCTGCGGCTTGAGCCTTGCGACGGCATCCTGCCCCAATACGCCCATGCCCATTATGCCCACGCTCGTTTGCGAGGCAGCTGGCGGATAAAGCTGGTCCCAACGCCGCGCCAGCTGCGCCGCGCGAAAACGGCTATAGAGTCGCTGATGCATGGTGACATGGGCCACCACATAATCGCTCATGCGCTGGCTCAGGTCCTCATCGACAAACCGCACCACCGGCACATCTGGCAGTCTGGGATGCTTGAGCAGCGCGTCCACGCCGGCGCCCAGCGACAAAATGGCCTTGAGATTGGTCAGCCCATCAAAAGCCCCCGGCTTGGGCTTCCACACAAAGATATAGCGGATGTCCTTGGGGTCGAAGGCATCGCCCTGCCGCACCACGGGATAGGGCGCCAGTGCCGCGCGCAGCTTTTCCGCCCAGCTCGCCTCGTCGACATCGGAAAGGTGCAATAGCAGCATTTTGGCCTCCCGGCTTTGACATGAAAAAGGCCGCGCCAGAATCTGGCGCGGCCCGATCGATTGGCCTGCAAATGGCCGTTTAGGGCGTGGCTGGCGCCGGTGGGGTCGTGGGAGCCGGAGCCGTCGTGGCAGGCGGTGGCGCAGTGGTGGTCGGCGTGCCTTCCACCGGCGTTTCCGGCTGGGTGGTCTCGGGCGTTTCCGTTGCTGCGCCGGCCTCAGGCGCCGCAGGAGCAGGTTCAGCTGCGGGGGCGGGTTCAGCCGCCGGAGCAGGCTCGGCAGCCGGGGCAGGCTCTGCTGCAGGGGCGGGTTCGGCAGCCGGAGCAGGCTCAGCCGCAGGGGCTGCTTCCTCAGCAGCCGGCGCTGCTTCTTCTGCCGCCGGGAATGGCACCGGATTGGCCGACAGCGTCTGCAGATAGGCCAGGATGTCGGCGCGTTCCTCGGGGGTACGCACGCCGGCAAAGTTCATCTTCGTGCCGGGGACATAGTCCTTCGGGCTGGTCAGGAAGTGGTTGAGATTTTCATAGGTCCAGGTGTCGCCGGCGTCATGATGCGCCTTCATCCCGTCCGAATAGGCGAAGTCGGGCACGCTGCCTTCAGGACGGCCCACCACGTCATAAAGGTGGGGACCGGTCTTGTTGGGATCACCCTCACCGAAATTGTGGCAGGACTGGCATTTCCGCGCCGCCGCCGCACCGCGCTCGGCACTGGCGCTGGCCAACAGCGTCCCCAGTGGCACTTCCGGCTCGGCCGGGCCGGCTTCGGCCACCGCCGTGGTCGGCTCGGGTTCGGGCAGGGCATAGCCCGGGCCGCGATCTTCGATGGGATGATAGATGGCTTCGGCAACGAGACCGACACCCATGACAAACAACAGGGTGCCCAGAACGGCGCCCATGATCTTGTTAAGTTCGAACGAATTCATTTGGTCTTCCTGCCGGTCCATCCCCTGCGGACGTCAGCCGTGCCACCCAACTTTCGATTGTCCCACAAGGAAATCGCCTCAACGGAGGGGCCCGACGCGCGCGGAAGATAGTCGCAAAAAGGCGTGAGGTGCAACAGGGCAAAGCCCAGTTGCGACAATTCCTCCACCCTCTTGGCGTGTGCCACCCCGCCCATGGCCGAATTGACACCCGATCCGCCCGGGTTCAAAAGCCATCAGCCGATAGACCTACGGACAGTGTCATGACGAAAAAGATCGCCTTCCAGGGTGAGCCGGGCGCCTTCAGCCACGCCGCCGCCGCCAATGTCTTCCCCCATGACGAGGTGATCGGCTGTGTGACCTTCGAGGAGACCATCGCTGCGGTGCAGAACGGCAAGGCCGATTTTGCCGTCGTGCCGGTGGAAAACTCGCTCTATGGCCGTATCACGGATATTCACCACCTGCTGCCCGAAAGCGGTCTCTTCATCATCGGCGAGACCTATCTGCGCGTCGAGATGAACCTGCTCGCCGTGCCCGGCGCTACGCTGGCCGATATCAAGGCGGTGCAGTCGCTCTCGGTCGCGCTCGGCCAGTGCCGCAAATTCATTTCCGAACACGGCTTCCGCACCATCAATGCGGTGGACACGGCCGGTTCTGCCCGCGAAGTCGCGGAAAAGGCCGACAAATCCGTCGCCGCCATCGCCTCCCGCTTTGCTGGCCAGATCTATGGCCTTAACGTGCTGGCCTCCAATATCGAAGATGCCGAGCACAACACGACCCGCTTCCTCGTGCTCTCGCGCGAGCAAAAAGAGGCGGCTCCCGGCGACGTCAAAACCACTTTCGTCTTCCGCGTCCGCAACGTCCCGGCCGCGCTCTACAAGGCCATGGGAGGCTTTGCCACCAATTCCATCAACATGACCAAGCTCGAAAGCTACATGGTCGGCGGCGCCTTCACCGCCACCCAATTCTACGCCGATATCGAGGGGCACCCTTCCGATGTGGGCGTGCAGCATGCCTTTGAGGAACTGGGCTTCTTCACTGACTATTTCCGCGTGCTTGGCGTCTATCCCAAGAACGAGCTGAAATAGCGTCTCTTTTGGAGAGAGCCTCCCCCTGTCAGGGGGAGGCTAGGTGGGGGTACTCCAATCCCGCAGTAGACTCGCCGGGCCTCAACCCTGCCCGCGAAAATCCTCGACCAACCGCCAGCACCCATCAAACGGCTCAAAGCTGAGCACAGCCGGCTCGCCGAACCGTTCCACGATCTCTCCCTGATCGTCTCCGCCCTCCGAATTGCCGTCAAAGCGGACATGCTGCCACTCCACGGCCCATTGATCGTACTGGCTCTGGTTGAATTCCATATCCAGATATTCCAGCTCGGCATCCGGATTGCTGTCCCAGGCCTGCATCGAGGCCCGGCTGACATAATAATAATCCATCATGCCGATAGGAAAATCGGCATAGTCCTCGCTCGCTACAGTGTTCGTTGCCCCATCTTTCACCACGGTGATTTCCGGCGCGCTATATTTGAGGCGCACCGCGTCGGATATCGCCATGGCGCCCATCAGCGCGTTAAAATCTTCATCCTTGCAGGCCGCTGCCGCCGTTTCGAGCGCATAGGTATCGGTCTCGCTCAGCGCTGGCGCCGTCTCTGCATGGATGCGGGCCGCCTGCGCCTGGCTCCCAAGCAGTCCAAAAGCCATTGCCACGCCAATAATCACTGCTTGTTTGTTCACGCCATGCTCCCTCGGGCAAGTAGTTCTGCCGCAATTGTTTAGCCGTCCATTTGCGGCGGGAAAAGGGCCTAACCAACGCTCCGAGATTGACACTATCCCGCTCCCCGCTATGGTCCGCCCAAACGCCCACCAGGATGATGAACTGATGTCCCACGCCGATCTCGCCGCCACAATCGACGCCGCCTTCGAGGCCCGCGCAGAGATCAACCTTGCCACCAAAGGCGAAGTCCGCGAGGCCGTCGAGACCGCCCTGGCCCTGCTCGATAGCGGCCAGGCCCGCGTCGCTGAAAAGATCGACGGCAAATGGCAGGTCAATCAATGGCTCAAAAAGGCCGTGCTGCTCTCCTTCCGCCTCAATGACAACAAGCTCATCGAAGGCGCCCCTGGCGGCTCCTCCTATTGGGACAAGGTGCCCACCAAGTTCGAAGGCTGGGGCGAAAACCGCTTCCGCGAAGCTGGCTTCCGCGCCGTGCCGGGCGCGATCGTCCGCCACTCCGCCCATATCGGCAAGGGCGTGATCCTGATGCCCAGCTTCGTCAACCTCGGTGCGTTCGTCGATGAAAACACCATGGTCGATACCTGGGTCACCGTCGGTTCCTGCGCGCAGATCGGCAAGAATGTCCACATTTCGGGCGGCGTCGGCATTGGCGGCGTGCTCGAGCCGCTCCAGGCCGGTCCCGTCATCATCGAAGACAATTGCTTCATCGGCGCCCGTTCCGAAGTCGTCGAGGGCGTCGTCGTGGGCGAGGGCGCGGTGATCTCCATGGGCGTCTTCATCGGGGCCTCCACCAAGATCGTCGACCGCGCCACCGGCGAAATCCACATCGGCAAAGTGCCGCCCTATTCGGTCGTGGTCTCGGGCAGCCTGCCTGGCAAACCCCTCCCCAACGGCAATCCCGGCCCCTCGCTCTACTGCGCCGTCATCGTCAAAACCGTCGACGCCCAGACGCGGTCCAAGACGGGCATCAACGAATTGCTCCGCGACTAGAAATCACGTCCCTCTCTGAACTAAACTCCTCGCGCCGGGCATGTCCGCCCGGTCCGGTGATTCTGAGGGGGACATCATGGATTTCAAAGCACTCTACACCACCACGGCGGGCCGCGTGTCGCGCAAGACCTGGTGGACCGGCGTGATCATTCTGGCTGTTGTCGGCATCGTGCTGACGCTGCTGCTGGGCGCAATTGGCCTCGGGCCCAGCGCAAGCAGCGCCGGCTGGGGCTCGCTGCTAGTCACCTTGCTGCTGCTCTATCCGAGCTATTGCCTGTCGCTCAAGCGTCGGCAGGATCGTGGCAATAATGGCCTTGATCTCAAAATCCTGCTCGGCCTGTCGCTGCTGAGCTCCGTGCTGCAAACCCTGGGCGTCGGCATCACCGCCAGCGATATCGGCAATGGCGTCATGGTGCCCGTACCCGCCGGCTGGTTCTCCATTCTGCTGCTGGCCATCGCCGCCTATGCCATCTACATGCTGGTGCAACTCGGCTTCCTGCGTGGCACGATCGGCAGCAATGCCTATGGCGCCGACCCGGTGGCCAATCCGGCCACGGCCTGATCATCAACAGACGGGATTGTCTCGTGACTGACATTGCTGCGGACGATCCCGTCCAGCTTCTCAAAGCCCTCATCGCCTGCCCCTCGGTGACCCCCGACGCCGCCGGCGCATTGGACGTGCTCGACACCGCCCTCGCTAGCCTAGGCTTCACCACGACTCACCTGCGCTTTGAGGGCGACGGCTCCTATCCCGTCGACAATCTCTTTGCCGTTCGCGGCAATTCCGGCCGCTGTCTACTGTTCGCCGGCCATACCGATGTGGTACCGCCCGGCGATCTCTCTGATTGGACGGCTGATCCGTTCGCGCCACGCGAGGCCGATGGCAAGCTCTATGGCCGCGGCGCCGCCGATATGAAATCGGGCATCGCCGCCTTCATCGCTGCCGCAGCATCCATTCCCGCCGACGCGGGCACGATTATGCTCGCCATCACCAATGACGAGGAAGCCGACGCCATCAACGGCACCGACAAGCTCATGGCCTGGGCCAAGGACCAGGGGCATAGTTTCGATTTCGCCATTGTTGGCGAACCCAGCTCGGCCGCCTTGCTCGGCGACGGTATCAAGATCGGCCGGCGCGGCTCCTTCTCCGGCGTCATCACCGTCGAAGGCGCGCAGGGACACGTGGCCTATCCACACAAGGCCAACAACCCGCTGCCCACATTGGCCCGCATCGTCACCGCCCTCAGCGACACGCAGATCGATCAGGGTAGCGAACATTTCCCCGCGACCAATCTCGAAGTCACCACGATTGACGTCGGCAATCCCATTTCCAACGTCATCCCGGCGCGCGGCACGATCCGCTTCAACATTCGCTACAATGATCTGTGGACGCCCCAGACCCTGGCCGAATGGGTGCGCGGCCGCATAGCCAGTGTCCATGCCAATGGCACCACAATTCGCTTGGAGGTCTCCGGTACGCCCTCCCGCTCCTTCCTCTCTCCGCTTAGCGCGGATGTGCAAACCCTCTCCGCGACAATCGAATCCATCACCGGCCGCCGCCCCGAACTCTCGACCGGCGGCGGCACGTCGGATGCCCGTTTCATCGCCCAATATGGCCCCGTGGTCGAATGTGGCCTGGTCGGCCCGTCCATGCACAAGGCCGACGAGCATATCGCGCTCGATGACCTCACCGGCCTCACGGAAATCTACCGCGCCTTCATGGCGCGCTTTTTCGCTGGTGCTGCGGCATGAAGCTCTGGGCCGCTCTCGCCAATGCATTTGCCGGCTGGATCAAGATCACCCGCGGAGAGGCCGATTGGCGCAGCCATTTCGCCTTCACCGCCCCCGGGCTGGTCACCGCGATCCTGATCTATTTCTTCTTTGCCTTCCTCGCCGTAGCCTTCGCCTCGATGAATATCGGCATGCCGGGTCTGACGGGCATTGCCAGTGCGCTCATCGTGCAGGGCCTGTCGCTGGTCGCGCTGGCCCTCGCCATCCAGGGCACCAAGGCGATGCTCAAATCCCCCCAGCCCATGCTCGATCTGATGGTGCCGGGCACTTACGTTCTGGTGTTCTACCTGATCGTAGGGGCGATTCTCTCGCTGATCGGTGGTCCAGTCCTCGTGCTGCTCTGGGTCGTTTTGGGCTATCTGCTCTATCGCCTGGCCCGCGTTGCGACCCCCTGGAGCACAGGCATAAGCCTGGCCTTTGCAGTTTTGACCGTCCTGCTGCTTGTCGCCATGCCGGTGACGCTTTACATGCTGTCCAACCCTGCCACCCCTCCCATCTAACATCCGAGACAGCTTTTGGCCCAATCGACCTCGACCTTTCTCGAAGAACTCAAGAACGCGGCGCGTGGCTGTTTTGCCCTGCTGACCGGCGACCGGCAGGCCCCCACGTGGTTTGATTTCAGTCAGCGCGGCCTGATCGGCAGCCTCATCGCGACCACCATTGCCATCGCCCTGGCTGGCTTCGGCCCCGTGCTGATCGGTGTGCCGCTGCCCGCGGGCGCTGCCACCCAGTCGATCGTGGTCAATGCCGTGCTTTTTGCGGCTCAGGCGGCCACTGGCTTCCTCGCTCTGCGCCAGATGGGCCGGCAGGATGGCTTCGTGCCCTATCTGGTGGCGTCCAACTGGGTCACCCTGGCCTCAGCCGTCCTGCTGCTGCTCTCGGCGCTATTGGGACCGCTGGGCGTCGTTATCCTGGCTCTCGTGGTCATCCTGGCGCTGGCCACCTTCATCAATATCGGCCGTTTCATTGTCACGCTGACGCCATTGCAGATCGGCATCCTGTTCGTCTCGCAAGCCGTCGGCGTGTTTCTGGCCCTGGCTGTTGTGGCCATCCTCTTCGTCCCGCCGGCCGCAGCGGTCTAATAGTCTACCCGCGTCAGATAGAGCCCATCCGACGGCGCCATGGCGCCACAACGCTGGCGATCCCGCGCATCCAGTGCTGCTCGTAAATCACGCGGCTTCCATTTGTCTTCGCCCACGAGCTTGAGTGAGCCCACCATGGAGCGCACCTGATGGTGCAGGAAGCTTCGCGCACTGGCCGTGATCACGATATGCTCCGCCTCCCGCCGCACCGCAAAGGCGTCGAGTGTGCGCAGTGGCGATTTGGCCTGGCATTCCGCGGAACGGAACGTAGTGAAATCATGCGTCCCCAGGATCATCCCGGCTGCATAATCCATCGCATCGGCATCAAGCGGCATGGGCAGGTGCCACACATGATTGCGCTCGATCACCGGTGGCGCCCGCCGGTTCAAAATCCGATATTCGTAATGCCGCGCCTTGGCTGAAAACCGCGCCTCGAAATCATCCCCGACTGCCTCGGCCTCGATGATCGCCACCGGATCGGGCCGCAAATGATAGTTCAGCGCTTCGCGAATGCGGAACGGGTCCCAATCTTTGCTGAGGTCAAAGTGCACCACCTGGCCCAGCCCGTGCACGCCCGCATCGGTCCGCCCCGCCGCCTGCGTGGTCACGGCTTCGCCAGAAAACCGCTCAATCGCCTCTTCCAGCGCCTGCTGTACACTCGGCCGGCTGGTCTGCCGCTGCCAGCCCGAAAATGGCGTGCCGTCATATTCCACTGTGAGCTTGTAGCGCGGCATGGCTACTGGACGATCCCCGGCATGGTCCCAACGCCGCGCAGGAACGTCGCCGCATCCATGGCCGACTTGCCCTCGCGCTGCACCTGCACCAGCCGCACGGCGCGATTGCCGCACGCAATCGTCAAATCCCCCAGCACTGTCCCCGGCGCACCGGAGCCCTCCGCCAGGCTCGAGCGCAACACCTTGACCCGCACCGGCTTGCCGCCCAATTCCACCTCGAACCAAGCCCCCGGAAACGGCGAGAGCCCCCGAATATGGTTGTGCACCTCACCCGCCGGCCGCGACCAGTCGACCCGGCTTTCGGCCTTTTCGATCTTTTTGGCATAGGTCACACCATCCTCAGGCTGCGGCTTGAAGTCCAGGCTCCCCCGCTCCAGCGCCGCCAGTGCGCGGCCCATCAGGTCCGCGCCCACCCGCATCATCTGGTCGTGCAGTTCGCCCGAGGTCATGTCCGGCGCAATGGGAATGACCTCGCCCAGAGCGACTGCGCCGGTATCGAGCCCTTCGTCCATCTGCATCACCATGACGCCGGTCTGGCTATCGCCCGCCATCACCGCCCGCTGGATCGGTGCCGCGCCGCGCCAGCGCGGCAAGAGCGAGCCATGCAGGTTAAGACACCCCATGCGCGGCGCCTCAAGGATCGCCTTGGGCAGCAGCAGCCCATAGGCCACGACAACAGCGACATCGGCATCATGCAGCGCAAACACACCCTGCTCATCCAGCCCCTTGAGGGACTTGGGCGTAAACACCGGAATGCCGAACCCTTCGGCTGCCTCATGCACCGGCGATTTGCGCTCAGCCTGCCCACGTCCTGCCGGCTTCGGCGCCCGCGTATAGACCGCCACCACCTCATGGCCGGACGACACGATCTCGGTCAGCGTAGGCACGGAAAATTCGGGCGTACCCATGAATACGACGCGCATAGTCACTCGCTTTCTTCCTTCTCCCTTGAGGGAGAAGGTGCCCGTAGGGGCGGATGAGGGGTCAGCGACGCTAGGGCAGGACGGAGGCGTCAGAAAGAACCCCTCACCCGTCTGGCGCTGCGCGCCATCCACCCTCTCCCTCAAGGGGCGAGGGTTGACGACTGATGGGGCAGAAGACCTACCCAGCCATCCGCTTGGCAGCCTTGTCGAACTTCTTGATCACCCGATCGCGCTTCAGCCGGCTCAGATAATCGATATAGAGCACGCCATCGAGGTGATCGAGTTCATGCTGGATGCACACAGCAAGCTTGCCCTCGGCATCCTTGGTGACTTCCTTGCCATCCAGATCGGTGTATTTCACCGTCACCGTACTGGGCCGCTCCACCTCGTAGAACAGCTCGGGAATGCTGAGGCACCCTTCCTCGGTCACCTGCATCTCGTCGCCAAACTTGGTAATCTCAGGATTGATCAGCACCATCGGATCAGGCGTTTCCCCTTCGGGCGCCAGGTCGATCACCACAATGCGCTTCATCACCCCGATCTGGGGCGCGGCCAGGCCAATGCCGGGCGCGTCATACATGGTGTCGAGCATGTCCTTGGCCAGCGTCTTGATCTCGTCATCGACCTCGATGATGGGGTCGGCAACGGCGCGCAGGCGCGCATCGGGAATGACAAGAATGGGGCGGATAGCCATGGGTCAATGTCCAGCGAAACAGGATTTGCCTTTCGATATGGTATTTTCCGCCCCTGGGTCAACTCCGGAGCGGAACCGCACTGCGCCAAGCTCGTTGCCGATGCAGTGACAGGAGGGTGCCGATGAACTCGATTTATGCCGGCGGCTGCCGCTGCGGGGCGGTTCGCTATCAGCTCGAAGGCGAACCCGATGTGGTCGGGCTCTGCCACTGCGCCGATTGCCGGCGCGAAACCGGCAGCTCGTTTCTGGCCTATGCCGATTGGCCGCGGGAGCGATTTTCCACTACCGGCGCCTATGCCACCTATGAAGGCCGCAGCTTTTGCCCCCAGTGCGGTGCGCCGGTCTTCCACCTGTCCGACGACCGTGCCGAAATCGTGCTGGGCTCCCTCGACGCCGTGCCCAGCCCCTTCGTGCCCTCCCGCGAAGGTTGGATCATTCGCCGCGAGCATTGGCTGACCGCGCTTCCGGGCGCCGGGCAATTCCCCCGCGACCCCTCCTAAGCTGGAACATTCCGCGAACGCGCGAATCGCGGTACAAGAGGGGCATGGATAATGTGCTTTTTCTCGTCGGCGATTTTCCCGTGACCCAGGCGCAGGCCGCCATCGGCGCGGTCATTATGCTGGCGTTGCTGGTCTTTGTTATGCTGGTTGCCGTCATGCGAGCCAGTGCGCAGCGCGCGTCCGAAGCCGCCGGTCAACTGGCCGAGCAATTGCGCACGGGTTTTCTCGACCAGCTGGCCGATCGTGACGCCCGCATTCAGGCGCTCGACCATCAGGTGCGCGTCGAGCGCGAGCGAGGCGTCGACCTGCTCGACAGGGAACGCGAGAAAACTGCCGAATTATTGACTGAAGTGTCCGCCCTGCGCGCCCGCATGGCTGAACAGGCCAAGCAGGCCGAGGCTAATCTCGCGCGCTTTCTCGAAGCTCGCCAGCAGATGACCGACGAGTTCAAGTCCATCGCCGGCGACGTCCTCAAGACCCACAGCGAGACCTTTTCCAAGCAGAACCGCGAGCAGGTCGATGTGCTGCTCAAGCCGCTCAACGACAAGATCGTCGAGTTCCAGAGCAATATGATCAAGGATCGCTCGGCCATGGGCGAACAGATCCGCCAGCTCTACGAAAGCAATATCCAGATCACCACCGAGGCCAACAATCTCACCCGCGCGCTTAAGGGCAATGCGCAGTCGCAAGGCGCCTGGGGCGAGATGATCCTCTCGACGATTCTCGAACGCTCCGGCCTGCGCGAAGGCGAGCAATTCGTCACCCAGCAGAGCCACACCGCCGAAGACGGCTCGCGCGTCCGCACCGATGTCGAAGTGCTGATGCCCAATAATGATCGGCTGGTCATCGATTCCAAGGTCTCGCTGACCGCCTTCGAGGCCTATACATCAAGCGAGGACGATACCCGTCAGCAGCACTTGCAGGCCCATATCACCTCGATCCGCACCCATATCCGCACTCTGGGCGAAAAGACCTATCAGCGCCACGCGCAGTCCAAGATGGACTTCGTGATGATGTTCGTGCCCATCGAATCCGCTTTGGCCACCGCCATGCAGGCCGACCCGCAATTGGTGGAATTCGGCATGAGCCGGGGCGTCATGCTGACCACGCCCACGACGCTGATGACCGTGCTGCGCACCGTGCGCAATGTATGGGACATCGAAAAGCGCCATCAGAATGCCGAGGAAATCGCCTCCCGCGCCGGCAGCCTTTACGACAAGGTCGTGGGGTTCCTCGCCACCATGGACAAGATGGGCACCCATATCGACCGCGCCCAGCAGAGCTTTGCCGATGCCAAGGGGCAATTGTCCGGCAAGGGCAGCGTCGTGCGCCAGGTGGAAATGCTGCGCGAATTGGGCGCTAAATCCAGCAAGCAACTCCCCGCCGGCTGGGATGGCGGTTCCGAGGATGTCCGCGTGCTGCGTCTTGTCGGCGAGGAACCCGGCGACCTCTCCTGACTTTATCGCATTCCTGTCGAACCTCTGGCGGCGCCCCGCGTTATTCAGCCACGCAAGCTGTTCAACATGGGAGACGATAATGGCTCAGCATCACGACCATCACGGCACCATGGTGCCGCAACAGACCAACTTCGATAATGCAGACCAGCCCGGCATCGCCCAACCCTATAGCCAGAGCGAAATCGAAGAGCTGCTCTATGGCGATGACCGTCCGGCCATGGAGCGGCTGGCGCGCTTACGCGAATTGCGCGAAGAAACGAGCATTCGCGAAAGCGGCGACTGGGGTGGTCAGGACCCGGCGGCCATGCTGGACGAGCTCGATCGCGCCATTGATGAATTGAGCGCCACGATCGCCAATGCCGACGACACCAATGATTTTGCCGATCTCGACGCCCCGCTCGACCGCGATCCCGACGGCCGCCTTGACATGCTGTCCCCAGACGATGAGGAAGGCCGCCAGGCCATAGAAGGCGATCCGGAGGAAGAATTCTTCGAAGAGGATGACCTTGGCCCCATCGAGGAAACTCCTTGGGATGGCAGCGACGAATTTCACCCGGAGAAGGACCTGCACTAGGACGGCGAACGGCGGGTCAGAGGCGCACCGTTCGCGTGCGGTCACGGACTTCTCGGGCCCCTCCCTTCGAGGAGGGGCACCTAAATCTCGGTTCGCGCCTTGAGCGCCTGGCTTAGCGTGCCTTCATCGAGATAATCCAGCTCCCCGCCAACCGGCACGCCATGGGCGAGGCGCGTTACCTTGGCGCCCGATCCTGCCAGCCGGTCGGTGATGTAATGGGCGGTGGTCTGCCCCTCCACCGTGGCATTGACTGCCAGCACGATCTCGCGGAATTCCGCCGCGCGCGCCAGCAGCGCCTCAATCGTCAGGTCTTCCGGGCCCACGCCGTCAAGTGGCGACAATACGCCGCCGAGCACATGATATTTGACCGCGCCCACCCCGGCGCGCTCCAGCGCCCACAGGTCAGCCACATCCTCGACGACGATCAGCATGCCGCTCTCATTGCGACGCGGATCGGCACAGATCGAGCAGGGGCTGACCGTATCGACATTGCCGCACACTTCGCAGCTACGCACGGCAATCACCGCCCGGTCCAATGCGGCCGACAGCGGGATCATCAACTGCTCTTTTTTCTTGATCAGCTGCAACACAGCTCGCCTGGCTGACCGCGGCCCCAACCCCGGCAACCGCGCCAGCAACTGGATCAATTGTTCAATCTCGGGTCCGCCGGAGGCCATTTTTTGTCACCGCTCTGAGCATACTTCCCCTCTCCCCTTGAGGGAGAGGGACGGCATTTCTGCGTTCAGCAGAAATGACAGGGTGAGGGGTTCTGCGCTCTCCCATGCCAAAAGCGCAGAAGTAGAAAGCGACCCCTCATCCCAACCGAAATTCGCCTTCGCGAATTCGCTGCCCCTTCGGGCACCTTCTCCCTCAAGGAGAGAACGAAGAACGCGCAGACAAAAGCCCAAAACCTAAAACGGAAACTTCATGCCCGGGGGAATCGGCAGCCCCGATGTCACTTCCGCCATACGCTGCTGCATCTCGGCTTCGCTCTTGGCCTTGGCGTCGGCATGCGCCGCCACGATCAGGTCCTCAAGCACCTCGACATCATCTTCCTTGAAGAGGCTCGGGTCGATCTTGACGCCGCGCAAATCGCCCTTGCCCGACAGCGAAACGACCACCAGCCCGCCGCCCGAGCGGCCTTCCACCACGAGATTGGAGAGGTCGGCCTGCATGGCCTCCATCTTGCCTTTCATCTCGCTGGCGGCCTTCATCATGCCCATAATGTCTTTCATTCGTCGTCCTCTTCTGGTGGGGGCGGTGGCACGTCAGGCGCCGCCGCGGCGGCCTCTTCGCGCACGGTCACATTGACCACCTTGGCTCCGGGAAATGTCTCGAGAATGGCTTTGACCAGGGGGTCTTCATGGGCTGCGGCATGCGCGGCCTCGACCTTTTTGGCCTGCTCCTGCTTAAGGGTCAGCCCCTCTGGCGGCTTGCTCGAAACGGTGATCAGCCAGCGCTCGCCGGTCCAAGCCTGCAGCCGCGCCGAGAGCGTCGCTATAATGCCGGGGTCGGCGCCATCGGCCAACGCCACCTCGATCCGCCCCTGCTCGAACGAAACCGGCCGCATCGAGCCTTCCAGCGCCATGCGCACGATAATGTCGCGCTTGGCGCCCGCCAGCGCGATCAAATCCTTGTAGCTACCCACGCTTGCCAAGACCGGCGCAGCAATGGGCCTGGGTGCCACTTGCGGCTGCAACGACGCCTGCGGCTGCCCCGGCTGCGGCGCCACCGCTTCCGTCCGCACAATCTGCGGCGCTTCCACCCGCATGGCATTGGAGCCACCCGAGGGTCCACGCGGCATCATGCCATTGCCCTGTGGCAGGGCAGGGGCCGGCGCCGGCTGGTTGGCCAGCTTGGCGATCAATTCATCGGGGCCGGGCAGGTCGGCAGCATAAGCCAGCCGGATCAGCGCCATCTCAGCAGCCTGCAGGCCATTATTGGCCCGCGCCACCTCATCATGCCCCTTGAACAAGATCTGCCAGGCCCGCGTCAGCGCCCGCATCGAGAGCTTGCCGGCAAATTCGGCCCCGCGCACCCGCTCGTCGGGCGTCAGCGACATATCTTCGGCCGCTGCGGGCACCACTTTGATGCGGGTGACCAAATGGGTGAAATCAGCAAGATCGGCAATCAGCGTCTGCGGATCGGCGCCCATGTCATAGAGCGCTCGCATGGTCTCTATGGCCTCGCCAATGCGCCCGCCCAAAACCTCTTCGAAGAGATCAATGATCCGCGCCCGGTCACCCAGCCCCAGCATGGCCTTGACGGTCGCAGCGGTCACACTGCCATTGCCATGGGCAATGGCCTGATCGAGCAAAGAAAGGTTATCGCGCGCCGAGCCTTCGCCCGCCCGCACGATCATCGCCAAGGCCTCGGGCTCAAACCCGATCCCTTCCTGCGCCAGGATCGATTCCAGATACCCCGACATGATTTCGGGCGTGATGCGCCGTAGATCAAACCGCTGGCAGCGGCTCAAAATCGTCACCGGCACCTTGCGGATTTCGGTGGTGGCGAAAATGAATTTCACATAGGGCGGTGGCTCTTCCAGCGTCTTCAGCAGCCCGTTAAAGGCGGCTGTCGAGAGCATATGCACCTCGTCGATCACATAGACCTTATAGGGTGCCGAGGCCGGCGCATATTTCACCGAGTCGATGATTTCGCGGATGTCGTTGATGCCCGTATTGCTCGCGGCGTCCATCTCGATGACGTCGACATGCCGCCCCTCGATAATGGCGCGGCAGTGCTCGCCCTCCACGCGCAGATCAAGCGTGGGGTGCGGCCCGCTGGCATCTTCATAATTGAACGCCCGCGCCAGAATGCGCGCCGTCGTGGTTTTGCCCACGCCGCGAACGCCAGTCAGAATAAAGGCGTGGTGAATACGGTTTTGTGCAAAGGCATTGCCCAGCGTCTGCACCATGGCGTCCTGACCGACCAGGGTGGTGAAGTCACGCGGGCGATATTTGCGCGCGAGGACGAGATAGGGCGATGTCGCAGCGTCAGCCATCGTGCCCTTCCGCATCGGTTAGTTGGAATCTGCCTGAAGCCATTTGGCCATCATAGGCATGGCAGCGTTTCCAGCAAAAGTGCATACCGGCTTTACCGAACCGAACGCCACAGGAAAACACAGTAGGAGGCTGGCAACGACCCGTGAAGGTCTCGTTGGGGCTGCTTCCTTCCGGACCTGACCCGGTTGGCGAGGAACACGTCCGCGCCAACCTCCCGACCGCTATATGCGAATAAAATGTGCCCTTGGCAAGACCTCAGAGGGAGAAGAACACGCGCAACGCGGCCAGCGTTTTCTCCAGAACGGTTTCCTCAACCTTTCCCAGACGCTTGATCAAGCGCCGCTTGTCGATCGAGCGCATTTGCTCCAGCAACAGCAGGCCGCTTTTCTCCGCGAAGTCGATTGGCAATCTGAACGGGGCAGGCCGGCTACCCGAGGTCAGGGGGATGATCATCACCAGCCGTAAATGCGCGTTGAGATCGTCCGGTGACACGACCAAGACTGGCCTTGTTTTCTGAATTTCGGATCCGACAGTGGGATCAAGCCCTGCCAGCCAGACCTCGCCACGCTTCACCAGGTCCACTCAGTGTCGTCATCATCGTTGGCGAAATCGCCCAGGACCAGTTCATCGTCACCTGCCGCCGCAATGGCCGCAGCGGCTTCGGCCCAGCCCTCGCGCACATTTTTGACGATGGGCTGCATGATAATGCGCCCGTCCACAACGCGCAGATCGACCTTGTCTCCGGCCTCTGCTCCGATCTCCTGAAGCATGGGTTTGGGAATTACAACGCCGGCAGAATTGCCGATTTTTTTGACTGCGGTTTCCATGATGTTCTTGTATCGCAAAAGCAGCGTTGTATCAACATTGTTCTAACAAAATGTGATGCAAAGTCCGCGCAACTGCTTCCCTCCCTTTGAGGGAAGGGACAGTATTGGGTGCTGAACGCTCCACCAACGCCCAGGAGGCTCTTATTTCCGCGGATCGAACGCCGCCGGCGTGACTACCAGAGGCGGCGTAAAGCTGTTGGCGATCTCAGCCCAGTCGACGAATTTGAAATTGGTCGAGGCCACTTCGCCATCCAGCCCGTTGAGGTCGCCGGCATAGCCATCCTGGGTGACGAACACCCCATTCTCGAACCCCGGCAGACTCACCGAGGTCACATCGGCGCCGTCGCTTTCCTGGACCGCATCCATTGCACCCGCCGCCGCGACCCGGAACGAGCCGAGCAGTTCGAGTGTGTCGCCGATGGCAAAGGCGGCAAAGCTGTCGTCATAGGGCGCGTCGGCCACCCCGCCTTCGCCATGGGCGCCGCCCTGGCTCGAGGCCAGCAGATATTTGACGGCGTCGGCGCCGTAATAGATCGTCAGCCCTTCGACATCGCGCGAAATGACGCTGTCGGGATTGTTGAACGGGCTCTTGGTTGAGCCGCGCGTCGCATAGACCAGCTTGGGTTCGCCCCCGCTGACCGGCACCTGCCAGATGCCCACATCTTCCTGACCCGCATAGATCACGCCCGTCGTCCGGTCGATCACACTGCCCTCAAATTGAGGGCTGAAATCGAGCAAGGCATCGTCGTCATTCTCGCTGAACAGGTCCTGCCCGTTCTGCGTCGCCGGGGCACGGAAATCATGATCCAGTTCGGCATGAACGCCATCGGCAGTCGCCACCAGCTTGAACACGCCAACCGTGGGCTGATGCCGCTGCGTACCCACGACCCACACTGTGCCGCTCGCCGTGTCATGCCACGCCGCCAGCCCATAGACGGTGTTCTGGTCATCCACTGGATTATCTTCGGTTTCCGGCGCATCCGGCAGATAGCGCGTCGGGAAAGCCCGCGCCGCTGCCGGGTCGGTAATCTCGCTCAGCGGCTCGGCCGCATCCGCGTCGATCCGATAGATGCGGATAATGTCGAGCCCGCGATCGGCCCCCACAATGATATCGGCCTTGCTGCCATCGGCCAGCGCAAAGCCATAGACCACGTCAACATTGTTGATCCGCCCATCCTCGGCCGGCAGCAACGTCTGCTTGAGCGTGCCATCGAGCCCATAAACCCTTATGCCGCCATTCTTGACCGCCGTGACCATCAGGCTGTGCGCCGGATCGGTGGGATGCACATAGATGGCCGGATCATCCGCATCGGCGTCGGCATCCGTCTCGGTCAGCACCGGCGTCTGCAACACCGGGGTCACCTCGGCGACACTCCAGTCGGCCGCCATTGCGGGCATTACGGTCAACAACGAAACGGTACACAGCAATGCGCTCAGCGTCTTCATAGCAATCTCCATGGCGCCACCGCGCCGCTGGGCGGCAGTCATGATCCGGCAATGTTACGGGCCGATGACAAGTCCGTGCGCCGCCAGCTTGCGCTTTACCGCCATGGCCGGGCGAGGTAATCCGGGTCCCATCGAATCGGACTGCACCTGCCGGAGCTCCTATGGCCAAACGCCGCCCCACCCCCTTGCGCACATCCGAGCAGGACGTTGCCGCCTCCAAGCGGGCCCCGCAGACGCCGCAGACCCAGTCCCCGGCCTTCCGCCTCGCCTTTGCCGATGATGATTTCCTCACCTCCGAGGATACCCGCGGCATCCGTTTCCAGCTCGAATATCAAAAGACCGAACACCGGCTGCGCGAACACGGCATCAATTCGACAGTTGTGCTGTTCGGCGGCGCGCGCATTCCCGAGCCTGGCAAGCCCGCCTGGGCCGCCAAGAACGAGACGCAGAAGAAAAATCTCGAACTCGCCTCCCGCTATTATGACGAAGCCCGCCGCTTCGCCCAATTGGCGGCCATGACCTCCAATAGCCTCGATGACAAGGAATTCGTCGTGGTCACCGGCGGCGGTCCCGGCGTCATGGAAGCGGGCAATCGCGGCGCGGCGGACCTGGGTGCGCAATCGATCGGGCTCAATATCGTGCTGCCGCACGAACAGGCCCCCAATCTTTTCGTCACGCCGGAACTCAGCTTCAATTTCCACTATTTCGCCACGCGCAAAATCCACTTCCTGCTGCGCGCCAAGGTGGTCGCCATTTTTCCCGGTGGCTTCGGAACGCTGGACGAGTTTTTTGAAACTCTCACCCTGATCCAGACCGGTCGCATGGAGCGCATTCCCCTGCTGCTGTTCGGGGCAGAATTCTGGGGCAAGGTCATCAATTTCGAGGCCCTCGCCGAAGCCGGCACCATCGCCCCCACCGATCCGGACCTGTTCACTGTGGTTGATACCGCCCAGCAGGGCTGGGACGTGGTGCGCGCCTTCTATGAGTTGCCCGATTTGGGGCCGCCGCCGGGTTGGAAGTAATCCGAGCATCCCTGCTCTACCCACCCCGCCATTGCCACCGTCGCAATCGCAGTGTCACACTCCTCCGCTAGGGCAGACCAACACACCAAATCGGGGCAGGGGCTTGGAGCACTATAATCTCGTCGTCATCGGCAGCGGACCGGCCGGGCGCCGCGCCGCCATTCAGGCGGCCAAGCTGGGCAAATCCGTGCTGGTGGTGGAAAACCGTCTCCGCTTGGGCGGCGTCTCGGTCCATACCGGCACCATCCCCTCCAAGACCCTGCGCGAAACCGTGCTCAATCTCTCCGGTTGGCGCGAGCGCGGCTTTTATGGCCTGGCCTATCGCGTCAAGAAGGATATCGAGGGCAAGGACCTCGGCGCCCGCCTGCGCATGACGCTCGATTACGAAATCGAAGTGCTCGAGCATCAATTCGCCCGCAACGGCGTGCGCACTTTCGGCGGCATGGCCAGGTTCACCGACGCCAACCACATCACGGTTATCGACCATGCCGGGGACGATCACGCCTTCAGCTTCGATTTCGCTGTCATCGCAGTGGGCACAGCGCCCTATCGCCCGGCCAATATCCCCTTCAACGACCATTCGGTGCTCGATAGCGATAGCCTGGTCACCGAGCCGCGCGTGCCGCGCAGCCTCACCGTGGTGGGGGCCGGCGTTATCGGCATGGAATATGCCACCATTTTCTCGGCGCTGGACGTGCCCGTCACCCTGATCGAGCCCAAGGAAAACTATCTCGATTTCATCGACCGCGAGATCATCGAGGAATTCACCCACGACTTGCGCAAGCGCGGCATGACCATTCGCCTGGGGGCCAAGGTCGACCGCGTCGAGCTGGATGAACAGGGTTGGGCCATTGCCATCCTTACCGATGGCCGCCGCGTCCGCTCCGACATGCTGCTCTATGCCGCCGGCCGGGTCGGCGCCACGGCCAATCTGGGGCTGGACGCCTGTGGCGTCGTTCCTGATGATCGCGGCCGCCTCAAGGTCGATCCGGCAACCTTCCAGACGCAGATCCCCAATATCTATGCTGCTGGCGACGTCATCGGCTTTCCCTCGCTGGCCTCCACCTCCATGGAGCAGGGCCGCATTGCGGCGCTGCACGCCTTCGGCGCCGCCATGCCGCCCGCGCCGCAGTTTTTCCCCTATGGCATTTATGCCGTGCCCGAAATCTCCACTATCGGGCTTACCGAGCAGCAGGTCCGCGCCGCCGGCACGCCGTATGAATGCGGCGTCGCGCGCTTCCGTGAAACCTCGCGCGGCCACATTATGGGCCTGCAATCGGGCATGATGAAAATGATCTTCGCGCTCGACACCCGCAAATTGCTCGGTGTCCATATCGTGGGCGAGGGCGCGACCGAATTGATCCATATCGGCCAGGCCGTGCTCAACCTGGGCGGTACGCTCGATTATTTTGTCGAGAATACCTTCAATTATCCCACTCTGGCTGAGGCCTATAAGATTGCCGCGCTCGATGCTTGGAACCGCATGCCGCGGACCACGCCCATCGCGCCACTAGCCGAATAGGTCTCCGCTGGAGGCCTATTCGCCGGCATGCCCGGCATAGCCGTATTTTTCCAGGAACCCGGCAATAGTCCCATCGGCGACCAGCGCATCGATGGCTTGGTCGACCTGGCTGCGCAGGAAGCTGTTGCGGCTCGATACCAGCGCCCCGACACGCACTTCGGCAGCAGGAATGGGATCATTGGCTATCACACGTAGCGCAGTGGCGTCGGGCCGCTGCTGCTGCAGGCGCGCCAAAGCGGGTTGCCACAGCACCATGCCGGCAATGGTGCCGTCGAGCACGCGCGTCGTCATCAGGTCGAAATTAGCGTAGGGATAGCGCACCCAGCGCTCGGCCTCAGGCTGCTGCTGCGCCCAGGTGATGTAGTTCATCTCGCCCAGGCTCGCCATGGCGGTGCCCAGCTTGCGATCCTTGGGAATGTCCCCCAGCTTCTGCCAATCTGGGTCGGCGACGACGAAGACGAAGGGAATGGTGGCATAGGGCCGGGTCAGCGCGAACGCGTCTGACACCGGAGAATTGGTCGAAACCGAAACGCCCATGAACATGTCGCAGGTATTGTTCATGGCCAGCGTCAGTTCATCGAGAAAGCCATCGCCATTGAGCGGGAAGCCGCCAAAACCTTCCACGACATTGACCTCGAGAAACAGCGCATCGCCAATCGCCTTGGCGACGTCTTCGTCAAAGGCGCGGCCCAGGCTCGTGATATCGAAGCACACATTGATGGCGTCGCCGGCCAGCCGCCGCGAATTGTCCATCTCCTCGGGCGGAATGCCGGAAGACTGCGCATAGGCGCTACTGGCCATGAGCAGGGCCAGACCCAGGGTGAGATAACGAAGCATCGAATTCTCCTTGGTCGCCTGGCGGTCCAAGGAAGGCCGGCGTCCCGTCACGAATGGCGCTACAGCGCCCAGAAAGACGAAAGGGGCCGAAGCCCCTTTCTTTGCTTGATTTTTAGCTTGCGGCCTTTGGCAGCTTGAACACGAAGACCGAGTTGCCCGAACCGGTGGGCAGCGGGATTTCCGGGAAGGCCGAGGAAATCGAGCTGGCCGAGTTGGAATAGCCGGTGGGAACCGCCAGATACTGCTCGCCGTCGATTTCGTAGGTCATCGGGTAGCCACCGATCGGCGCGTTGAGGCGCTGCGACCAGACCACATCACCAGTTTCCTGGTCCCATGCCTTGACTTCGCGGGCAGCGTCGCCGCCGAACACCAGGCCGCCAGCAGTGGCCAGAACCGAGCTGGTCATGGACGGACGCTCACGCGCCTGCCACTTGGAATCGCCCTGGGTGGGATTGATGCTGAGAGCCTGCAGCAGGCCGGCATCGGTGATGCCTTCTGGCAGCACGCGCGGACCGAACTTGACGGCGCCCACGGCGTTACCAGCCGTGAATTCAGTCTGGGTCGGAGCAACGGTGTTGCAGGCTTCGGTCAGGGGCACGAAGTAAGCCTGGGTCAGCGGGCTATAGGCGCCGGCCTGCCAGAGCTTGCCACCCGAAACCGAGGCGCAAACCAGGTGTTCTTCACCCACGGCCTTGGAGATCAGGTCTTCGTTGATGTGAACGGTGCCGTCCGGGTCGATACCGGTGACTACGTTCTGGACGACCGTGTCCTTGGACCACAGATACTTGCCGGTGTCGCGATCGAGGCCGAAAGCGATGCCGTTCTTGCCGGCTGCGGTGATCAGCAGCTTGTGCGTCTGGCCGTCGACTTCCTGGTCGACCAGGATACGCTCGAACGGGCTGTCCAGATCCCAGTTATCGCGGGGCAGGTGCTGGTAGTACCACTTCAGCTTACCCGTCTCGACGTCGAGAGCCAGGGTCGAATTGGTGTAGAGCACCGAGCCGTCGCCCGAACCACGGATGAGTTCGGAATAAGGGCCGGGCATGCCGATGCCCCAGAACGTGGTCTTGGTTTCCGGATCATAAGCGCCGGTGGTCCAAGGCGTGCCGCCCCAACGGTTTTCAGCGGGAACGCCGCCCCAGCTGTCCTGCTGGGCCTGGTTGTTGGGATCATCGATCGTGTTGAAACGCCACAGCTCGTCGCCAGTATTCACGTCATGGGCGAAGATGTAGCAGCCGCCAGCGGTGCCGGCGATCGAGCAGCCGGAAATGGCGGTGATGATTTTGCCATCGGCAATCAGCGGGCCAACGGTGTAGCTATAGCCCAGATTGTAGTCGATGACCTGCTTTTCCCAGGCAACCTTGCCGTCGGCGGCATTGAGCACGACGATCTTGGCGTCAGCCGTGGTCAGGATCACCTTGTCCTGGTAGAGCGCGATCGAGTTCTTCTGGCGGCGAGCCTGGTTGATCTGGTAGCTCCACGAGGTGGGGAGCTGGGGCAGAACATGGCGATATTGCCAGATCAGGTCGCCGGTCTTGGCGTCGAGCGCCTCGACGATATTGTTGTTGGTCTGCAGGAACATGACGCCGTCATGCACCAGCGGAGCGGTTTCCTGAATGCCGGCTTCGGCCATCGGCCAGGCCCAGGCGAGCTGCAGCTTGCCGACCGTGTCCTTGTTGATCAGGTCGAGCGGGCTATAGCCCTGGTTGTTATAGGCGCCGCGGAACATCAGCCAGTCTTCGGCCGGCGGATTGGCCAGCATCTCGTCGGTGACTGGAACATAATCCGCCTTGACGCCCTGCGCATGCGCAGGGGCGGACAGCGCGACAAACGCGGTCGTTGCCACCAGCAGAGACTTCATCAGATCGATTTTCATCGATACCTCCATATGTCAGCGCGCTTTACGCACGCCTTAGTTGACTGTTGTTAATTGCCGGCCGTGGGCAGCGTCTTGCCCCAGGTGTAAGCTTGCGGGACAGTCGGCGCAGCGGCGTCGGCCGTGGGAGCCATGTCGGCGGGCGCGAGGCCGCCGGGGAGCTGCTTGCCCCAGGTAAAGGCCTGCGGCACGGCAGGAGCGGCAGCGGCGTCCGCGGGCGCAGCGGCCCCACCGGCGTCGGCTGCGGCAGCGGCCATGCTGGCAGCGCCGGCGGCCGTTTCGGTCGCGAGCGAAACTTCGTACATCGCGTCACCGGTTGCGAGCGGGGTATCACCCGGCGCGGCGCCGTTGAACTGCATGATGTAGGCGACGATGTTGACATAGGTCTCTTCGCCGAGCAGGCCCGGCGCGGATGGGGGCATGGCGACCGAAATGAAGTCGTAAAGCCCGCCGGCAGTGTCCCAATTCTGCATCACGTCACGCCCGGCAAGGCCCGGAGCATCGGGCCCTTCGAGCTGGAAGCCGTGGCATTGGGCGCAGTTGGAGTCGAATGCAGTCTTACCGGCGGTGGCTTGTTCGGCGGTGAAGCCGGCAGCCAGGGCCGAGCCAGCGCTCAACACGCTGGCGGCAAGTGCAAACAAGGCGGCGGGGGCGGTGATCCGCTTGGATCTGAAAGGCACGGTACCCTCCCAATGAGTTGTAAAGCACAATGCGAAAAGGCGTTAGCCTTCAGTCGGTTAACGCTGGGGTTCATTGTGATGCGCCACCGTTACACATGCGGCACGAAAGCACAATGACACTTTGGTCAAATCCGTCCACTGCGGGGCGGTTTCGTGGCCATATTTAGGCGCTTAAAGTGCTGTGCGTGAACATTATTCCGCGGCGGAAGCTATCGTCCCACCCAACCCGTAACGTTCTTCCAGGGAGCTCAAAACACCGGTTTTCGCTAGGTTGTCCAACGCGTTGGCGACCGCCCGCTTAAGGGTCTGATCACCCTTCCACAGGCCAAGCGCCATTCGATAATGTGGAAAGATGCTTTCGGGTAACCAGAACAATCCGAACGTATTTTCTTTCAAATCGATCGTTCCCGCAACGAATCGCTCCGTGATGGCGGCGGCGATGGCGCCGGTTTCGAGCGAGGATTGGAGTTGGGCCGGGCTGCGCAGCAATTGGGCGCGCAGGCCTTGCTGCCGCAGCCACCCCGAAAGCGCCAGCCGGTCGAGGCCGGACGTGCCGGGCAACACGCCGACGACGCTGCCTGAGGGCGGCATGGCGCCATTGGCCGAAATGCCGACCCAGCCGGTTTCAGCCGCGGTGGGAATGGTCTGGAGAAACCCACGTGTCTGCGCTGTATCGGCAACCCCACCCGCGACAAGATCGCATTGCGCCCGGGTGAGGAACCAGTTGCGCGGATTGAAATCCTGCCCGATGGCCGGCAGCGTGTTGAGCGTCAACCTAAGGCCCAACTCCCCAGCAATGGCCGCCACCAGTTCGGCATCATAGCCGGGCGCGGCCGGATTGCCGGTGATCAGCGGGGGATAGCTTGCCGGCACGCAAACCTTGAGCACACCGGCTTTTTGCCTGTCGGCCAGCGAAGTGTCTGGCGGCAGGAAGCTGATGGCAGTGAGCAGGGCCGCGATGAAGGCGATGTTGAGCCCGGCCTGCAGCCAGCGATGCGGGCGCTTGGCGGTCATGAGCGGCCGAAATCGATCAGCGCCATGATGAAGAACACCACGGCCATGGTGCAGATGACGGCGGGGCCATAGATGGCGGGGAACTGGTTGAAGCCGATCACCACCCCGCGCAGGGCGTCCACCGCATAGGTGATCGGATTGATCTGCACCAGGAAGACCAGCCATTCGGGGTAGGCCGTGGCGGTCTGGGTGCGGGTGAGGGCCGGATCGAGTGGGAACACCGAGGACGAGGTGAAATAGAGCGGCAGGATGATGGTGTTGGAAAAAACGCCAAAACCTTCAAAGCTGCGCACCCGGGCGGCGAGCACGACACCAAAACAGGTGAGGCCAAAGGCCAGAACGAACATCAGGCCCAGCGCCATGGCCATTTGTTCGATCGTCAGCGTGACATCGGCAAAGCGGGCGAGGATGAGCACGAGGCCACCATGGATCATGGCGACGGTGCTGCCGCCCAGCACCTTGCCCAGCAGGATCAGCGCGCGGGGCATGGGCGAGACCAGCACTTCGCGCAAGAAGCCGAACTCGCGATCCCAGATCACCGAAACGGCGAACTGGATCGAGGTATACATGATGTTGAGCACGATGACGGCGGGGAACAGGAATTGCAGATAGGTATAGGGGATGACGTAGCGCACCTCCCCATAGACCTCGCCGCGGAAATATGGATTGAGGCCGACGCCCAAAATCAGCAGCCAGATCAATGGCCGGCTGACCCCGCCGATCATCTGGCCGCGGTCGCGGGTGGCGCGCATGATTTCGCGTAGCCACACGCCATAGACGCCGCGCATGAGAATAATGGGACTGTTCATCGGCGGCCCCCGCGCTTGCCGGCGGCCTTTTCGGCATCGCGCTGGCCATCGGCCCGGTCGCGCAATTCGCGGCCGGTGAGGGAGAGGAAAACGCTTTCGAGCGTCGGTTCCTGAAAGCGGACTTCGGAGAGGCTATCGCGGAATTCGGCGAGGAAGGCGTCGGTCACGGCATTCTCGCCGGCAGGGAGGGCCAGGCTATGGCTGCCCAGGGGCTGGGCATTGGGATAGCGGGCGAGGATTGCGGCCGTGGCCGCGGCGTCGCGGGGCAGGATATGCAGCCAGCGCGTGCCATATTGGGCCTTGAGGTCGTCGGGCGGCGCCTGGGCAATGATCTTGCCGTGGTCGATGATGCAGACCATGTCGGCGCTTTCGACTTCTTCGATGTAATGGGTGGTGGTGAGCACGGTCAGCTCGCGCTCGCGGCGAAGCTGGTCCAGATACTGCCAGATGCGCTGGCGGGTCTGGGCATCGAGGCCGACCGTAGGTTCGTCGAGAAAGAGGATTTCGGGCTCGTGCAGCAGGGCGCGGGCGATTTCGAGGCGCCGGCGCATGCCGCCGGAAAAGCTGCGCACGATCTCGTCGCGCCAGTCTTCGAGTTCCACCAAAGCCAGTACGGCGGCGCTGCGCTCGCGGCGGACTTTTGGCGCAAGGCCATAGACCAGGCCATGGAATTCGAGATTTTCCCAGGCGCTGAGACGATCGTCGAGGCTTGAATCCTGGAACACGACGCCGATGGAACGGCGAGCCTTGGTGGGCTGGCGCACGACATCGGCCCCCGCGACAACGGCGCGGCCGCCATCGGGGCGGCGCAGGGTGCACAGGATATTGACCAGCGTGGTTTTGCCCGCGCCGTTGGGGCCGAGCAGGGCGAAGCTGGAGCCGCGCGGAATGGTGAGGCTGACGCCATCAAGCGCGGCTTTGCTGCCATAGGTGGCGCGCACATCTTCAACGGTGACGGCGGCGGAGGTCATGGCAGGCACTTTCGCGTTGGGGTGGTTCGCGGGTGAGTTTTCTTTATCCGAACCACCGCCCGGTGTCATTCTGGGGCAGTCCAATGGGTGACCAGGTTTGCCAGGTCCGGGCGAGGGCGATCACCGGGGATATCGGTGGGCGTGCCGATATGGACGATGCCGGCAATGTGCTCGTGCGGCTTGACGCCATACACCAGCGCCGCGCCACGGCTTTCGGCAGCCCAGCCGGTCAGCAGGATCGCGCCATAGCCGCTGGCGTGACTGGCGTTGAGCAGGTTCATGGCCACGGCCCCGGCCGAGAGTTCCTGTTCGCGCAGGGCAATCTTGGCGTCGGGCGCGGGGCTGGAGACGATGAGGATGACCAGCGGCGCATAGGTGAAAACGCGGGTCATGATGTCAGCGAATTTCTCGAGGCGCTCGGGCGACATGTCTTGTTTTTCAAGGCGATAGACAGCGGAGAGGCGCTGGCCGACCTGGTGGCGGGCGTCGCCGGAAAAGATGATGAAACGCCATGGCGTGAGCGATCCGTGATCGGGGACGCGGGTGGCTATGGTGAGGATGCGGGCCAGTTCCGTCTCGCTCGGCGCGGGTTCGGCCAATTGGCTGGTGGGCACCGAGCGGCGGGTTTCGAGCACGCGGAGGGCCGCTTCGTTGGGGAAAAGGCTCATCGGCTGCGCAGGCGCTTGGTGAGGGAACTGGCGGAGACGGCGAGGATGATGATGCCGCCGACCAGGATTTGCCTGACATAGCTGTCGACGCTCATTTGCGTCAGGCCATTGTCGAGCACGCCCAGGATGAGGACGCCGACAATGGTGTAAAGAATGCGCGGCTCGCCATGTTCGCTGAGGGTCGAGCCGAGGAACACGCCGGCAATGGCGTTGAGCATGAGGCTGGAGCCTTGGGTGGGGTTGGCCGAGGCGACGCGGCTGGCATACATGATGCCGGCGAGGGCCGCCGTGCTGCCGGTGAGAGCAAAGGCGATGAGCTTGAGTTTGCGCACGGCAACGCCGCTCAAATGGGCGGCTTCGCTATTGCCGCCAATGGCATAGAGGCGGCGGCCGAAGGTGGTTTGCTCGAGCAGAACCCAGACCAGGACGACCACGGCGAGGGCCAGGAGGGTGAGGTTTGGGATGCTGACGGCGACGCCGCCCCATTCGCCTAAACCTATGCCCCCACGGGAAAATTGGGAAAAATCCTCGGGGATGGCGCGGCCCGAAATGGTCTTGCCGCCGCTCACGACGAAGGCGGCGCCGGAGAACATGGTGAGGGTGGCAAGGGTGGCGACAAAGGGCAGGATGCCGATGAAACTGATCAGTGCGCCATTGATGGCGCCGCCCACCAGGCCCACCAATAAAGCCAGGGAAACCGCGGCCCAGACCGGAATGTCGAAGGTGAAAAGCACGGCGACGACAATGCCGGCAAGGCTCGCCATCGAGCCGACGCTGAGGTCGAAATCGCCCATGACCATCACGATGGTCATGCCGGCGGCGACCACGATCAGCATAGACAATTGCTGACTGATATTGAGCCAGTTGCGGGCGGTCATGAAGGTATCGGGCAGGCTGACCCAGAAGAAAATCAGGATCGCTGCGCAGCCGATAAGCGTGCCGTAACGGCGAAGTAATGTTAACACACTGTTACCCTTGAGCGCGACCATAGGTGAGGTTGATGAGCATTTCTTCGCTCAGTGCTGATGCCGCGACGATATCGGTAATGGCCCCATCGCGCATCACGGCGATGCGGTCGGCCATGCCGAGCAATTCGGGCAGGTCGGACGAGACCAGGATGACCGCCATGCCGCGGGCGGCCATTTCGCGGATCACTGTGTAGATATCGAATTTGGCGCCGACATCGACGCCGCGGGTGGGCTCGTCGAGCAGCAGCAGACGCGGATTGCCGACCAGGGCCTTGGCGAAGACCACCTTCTGCTGATTGCCGCCGCTCAGTTCGCGGGCGCGCTGATTGGGTCCGGCGGATTTGAGGCGGACAAGCTGGCCGCGCTCGGCCGTGAGGCGGCGTTCGCGGCGGGGCGTGAGGAAGGTGCCCCAGCGGCTTTGCGCCCTGAGGTGGGGCAGGGTGGTGTTCTCGAAAATCGGGCGGGAGAGGATCAGCCCCTCCGAACGCCGCTCGCGCGGAATATAGGCAATGCCGGCGCGCCAGGCATCGGCGGGGCTGTGCGGGTGATAGGCGTGACCCGCCAGGCCCATGGCGCCGCTCGCGGGGGCGAGGTCGCCGAAAAGGGTGCGCAGCAATTCGCGCTGGCCGGCATTGGCGATGCCGGCCAGACCCAGGATTTCCCCGGCATGGACGGCGAGGGAGACGGGCGCGCGGCCGCGAATGGTGAGATTGGTGGCGGTGAAGACGATGTGGTCCTGCGGCGGGGTGAGTTGGCGCGGATAGGCTTCCTCGACGCGGCGGCCGATCATCAGGGCGACCAGGTCGTCATGGGTGATATCAGCGATTTTGCCGGTATCGACGCTGCGGCCGTCGCGGATCACGGTGGCCTTGTCGCAAATGGTCATGATCTCGTCGAGCCGGTGGGAGACGTAGAGCACCGAAGCGCCCTGGAGACGCAATTCGCGGAGCACGGTGAAGAGGCGTTCGGATTCCTCACTGGTGAGCGCGGCGGTGGGCTCGTCCAGCACATAGAGGCGGGCGCGAGCGCCGGCTTCGCCGACAAAGGCGCTGGAAATGCGGACCAGCATCTGATCGCCCAAGGTCAGCGAGCCCAGCTTCTGGCGGGGATCGATATGGGTGATACCCAGCTTGAGCAGGGTTTCTCGCGCGGCGGTGTTGAGCTTTTTCCAATCGACGAAGAGGCCGGCGCGGCGCGGATAGGCGCGGCCCATGAAGATGTTTTCGGCCACGGACAGGGCCGGAACGACATTAAATTCCTGGTGGATGAAGCGCAGGCCCAGGCGATAGGCCTGCTGGGCGCTGTCGATATGAACTGGCTTGCCGTCGAGACTTATGGCGGCGCGGTCGGGGGCGGTGACACCGGCCAGGATTTTGATCAGCGTGGACTTGCCGGCGCCGTTTTCGCCCATCAAAGCGTGAATTTCGCCCGGCGCAATGTCGAGGTCCACACCCCTAAGGGCCGGAACGCCGCCATAGGCCTTGGTCACGTCTTTGAGGGAAAGCAAGCTCATGTGGCGGTGTTCGCCGGTTTGGGGGCGGTTCGTCAAGCGTTGAGCGCACACCAGCGACGATTGTCCGCCCGTTCACCCACTGGCGTCTTTGCCAACTCCGCCATAAGCTTGGCTCGACTGTGGGGGTGCGGCCATGTCCGAACAATTCGATGCCATCATTATCGGCGCCGGTCAGTCCGGTCCCTTCCTTGCCGCAAGGCTTGCCGGCACGGGGCTCAAGACCGCGCTGATCGAGCGCGAGCATCTGGGCGGCACCTGCGTCAACGATGGCTGCACGCCGACCAAGACCCTGGTCGCCAGCGCCCGCGCCGCCTGGAGCGCGCGTCATGCCAAGGATTTCGGTGTGGTCGTCAAAGGCCCGGTTACCGTGGACATGAAAGCGGTCAAGGCGCGCAAGGACAAGGTGGTGGGGGCCTCGGTCAAAAGCCTGACCGATTGGCTGGGGAGCCTTGCAACGCTCGACTATATCAAGGGTTCGGGCAGTTTCGTTTCGCCCACCGAAGTATCGGTCAATGGCCGCACGCTGACCGCGCCGCAGATTTTCATCAATACCGGCGCCAAGGCGAGCATTCCCGATTGGCCGGGCCTCGATAAAGTCCCCTATCTCACCAACACGACCATGATGGATCTCGACACCCTGCCGAGCCATCTGTTCATTGCCGGGGCTAGCTATATCGGGCTCGAATTCGCCCAGATGTATGCCCGCTTCGGCGCCAAGGTCACGGTGATCGAACGTGGTCCGCGCCCCGCCGCGCGCGAAGACGAGGATATCTCGGCTTCGATCCGGGAAATCGTCGAGGCCGATGGCGTCACCTTCCTGTTCAACACCAATGTGCAGGCGGTGGCCCGGGCCGGCAATGGCGTGTTGCTTTCGCTCGATACCGGGGGGCGGCTCTCCTCGGTCGAAGCCAGCCATTTGCTGATCGCGCTGGGTCGCACTCCCAATTCGGCCGATCTCAACCTTGCCGCTGCCGGCATCGAGACTGACAAGCGGGGCTATATCCCGGTCGACGATCACCTGCGCACCAAGGTCAAGGGTATCTGGGCCATGGGCGACATCAATGGGCGCGGCGCCTTTACCCATACGTCCTATAATGATTTCGAGATTGTCGCCGACAATGTGATCGATGGCGGCACCCGCTCCATCGCCAATCGCATTCCGGTCTATGGCCTGTTCATCGACCCGCCGCTGGGTCGGATCGGCATCACCGAGGCCGAGGCCCGCAAGCTGGGCCGCAAGGTGCTGATGGGCACCATGCCCATGTCACGCGTCAGCCGTGCCAAGGAGCGTGGGGAAACCCAGGGCCTGATGAAAGTGCTGGTCGATGCGGAGAGCGAACAGGTGCTTGGGGCCTCGATCCTGGGGATTGGCGGGGATGAGATCGTGCACTCGCTGCTGCAATTGATGGCGGGGGGGCTCAGTTACAAGACGATGATGCACGCGGTGCATATTCATCCCACGGTGACGGAGTTGATCCCCACGCTCTTGGCGGATTTGAAGCCGTTGGAATAGGCAGGGATACCCCCACCTAGCCTCCCCCTGACAGGGGGAGTGTTTACTTTGGACGCCTTCAAGAACGCGGTGTCATCCCGGCGCAGGCCGGGACCCATCCTGAGCTGTCCAAACTCGCCGCCAGATCGCCTGACAAGCACCATCCCGGCGCCCCGCTCACACACCTTGCCGCCGCAGCATCTCAGGATGGGCCCCGGCCTGCGCCGGGGTGACACCGTGGGTGGGGCGAGTCCCGAGTAAACACCCCCTATCAGGGGGAGGCTAGGAGGGGGTACTCCGATCCCAGTGTGGGGCTATGCCTCCAGCCGCGTCGTCACAAAATCCCGTTCTGCCGCCAACCCGTGCCATTCCCCCGGCACCTCGCTGTCGAAAATCAGCGTGTAGGGTCCCTTGTATCCGGCTTCCTCCGCAGCAGCGATGCATAGGCCATAGTCCGCCTCATCCAGGTCGCCGTCGATGAAGCTGGCCTTGGCGTGACACAATTCGGCGCGGCCGAAAATCGATTGTAGATCGGCGTATTTCTCCGGGCCGGTCCAATTGCCCATATCGGCCAGGAGACCGACCCGCCCGTCGAGCTTGTCGAGCAGGTAATGCACATGGGCCGGCTCGGCCAGCAGGTCGAACCAGTTCTCGGTCACCAGCCGCACCTTGGAGCCGACATTGCCATCGGCCAAAGTGGTCAGCGCCTTGACCGAGCGGTCCAGCGCATCGCGCGTCGGCTTCTGCTTGCCGGCGATTACCCGCGCATTCTCGGCGCCCAGTTCGTTGGCGACTTCGAGCCAGCCGGCAATCCACTTGGTGTCGCGCGCGCCATGTTCGGGATGGCTGATATCGCCGGCATCGATCAGCAGCGTCTGCAGCGTCACGCCGGAGACTTTGAGCTGGTCGCGCAGCTCTCCCAGATAGACCGAATCGCGGCTGCGCAGGTGGAACGACACCAGCTCCAGCCGGTGATAACCATGGTTGGCCAGCACCGATGGGAGGCCCAGGAGCGATTCTTCGCCGTCGCCATAGCGCTGGTCTTCGGGGCCGATGGCGTTCGTGGTCAGATCGTGGGGATAAATGCTGCCCAGAATGCGATGCAGGGACCAGGTGGAAACGGCGATGCGGTCGGCGATGGTGGTCATGGGTGTGATCCCTGTTCTTGTTACCAACCAGACTGCAACGGTCCGGTGACGTCATCAAGGCGGCACAGCAAAATTCAGGCTTTGTAGATGCGTTCGGCATTGCGATGGAACAGGCGCGCCTGCTCGTCCGGGCTGGCGCCCTTGACGATCTCGCGACTGGCTTCGACCCAGCGGGTGAGCGAGCCGGTCTTGGTGACCACGGGATGGTCGGAACCCCACACCACCCGGTCCCAGCCGAAGCATTCGATGATGTGTTCGACATAGGGACGTAGCGTATCGACAGTCCAGTCGGGGCCGGAATAGGCAATGATTCCAGACACTTTGGCATTGAGGTTGGGCAGCTTGGCAATCGCCTTGATGTCGGCGCGCCAGGGGTCGAGCCCGGCGCCGGTCACGTCGGGCACGCCGCAATGATCGAGGATGAACGAGACATCGGGCGCCCGCTCCACCAGCATTTTGCCGATGCCCAATTGGTCGGCCCGCACGCAGAGATCAAAGCTCAGGTCATAATCGGGCAGGTGGCGGATGTTTTCGACGAACAGATCGGATTGGCTGAGATCATCGGGCGCCTCGTGCAGGATCCGGCGCACGCCCTTGACATGGGGATGCTCGGACAGCCGCTCGATCTGGTCGACAAAAGCCGGGTTTTCCGGGCGGCAGGCGGCGATGGCGCCGACGATGCGGGGCAAAGCGAGCACGAATTCGGTCTCGGCCAGCATGTCCTGTTCGGCGACATCGACCTCCATATGCAGTGCCGATTCGATGCCCAGCGGCAAGGCCTCGGCGAAGTAATCCTCGAGGGTCCACTCCCGGTTGAGCACCGGCTGGCCAGCCAGCCAGGGATAGGAAAACTGGCGGGGATAAACCAGGTGCAGATGGGTATCGAGAATGCGCATTGGGGTCTCCTCACCGCCGTTTTGCCATCACATCGGGCCCGTTTGGGTTAACGGACTGTTAGCATTGAGAGCCACTCACAGCCCCGCCACCAGATATTGCCCCATGAACCACACTTCGCGGGCAAGAAACGGCATTGTCGTCTCCCAACTGAGGTAGCGGCTAGTGGGGGTGGGGGAGGGCTGGGCGTTGAGACCCGCCCGACCGGCAATCAGCATGGCGCGGCGCATATGCAGCGGATCGGACACGATCAAGACGCTGGCAAGCCCCGCTTCGGTCAGCACCGGAGCGGCAAGGGCGAGATTTTCGATCGTGGTGCGCGACTGGTTTTCCTCGATGATCGCGGCGGCCGGCACGTCGTTGGCGACGAGCCAATTGCGGCTGGCTTCGGCTTCGCTCAGCTTATCTTCGGGACTGCGCCCGCCGGTCACCACGATATGGCTGACCTGGCCGGTGTCGTAGAGCGATTTGGCATGGCGCAACCGCTCGGCCAGCACGGGGCTGGGGCGGTCCCACAATACCGCAGCGCCCAGCACGAGCGCGGCATCGGCCTTCTGGGTTGAGGATTGCCCGGCATAGCGCCAGATATCGAGCGCCAACCCCCCGGCCACCACGACGATGAGCAGGGACAGGGCAAAGATCGCACGATAGATGCGGTGGACTAGGCGCATGGTCGATGTTCCGGGCCTTTCTGTGGTCCGTGTGGCACATTATCGTGTGATCGGCCAAACAATAGGGCAGGAGGTTTTCTCGCCCTCGGGCGTGGGGACGAGCTTTTCGCCAACCACGGTGTCATTCCGGCGTAGGCCGGAATCCATGCTGAAGATCATCCCCAAGCTGGATGTCTGCGGGGCGCCACGGACCTGGATTCCGGCCTGCGCCGGAATGACGCCGTGGTTGGGATGGATGGTGCCAGTGTCCCAACCCCAGCCTTGATCCCTCCCCACAAGGGGGAGGGAGACGATGGGGCTGAGGGATTGGAATGCTTAAGCCCACTCGCCCTTGCGCATGACGGGTTCGCTGCTGCCGTCGGCGTGGACGCCGTCGATGTCGATTTTGTCCGAGCCGATCATCCAGTCGATGTGGATGTTGGAGGTGTTGCCGCCCTTGGCAAAAATCTGCTCCTGGGTGAGGTCCTTCCCGCCAACGAAGCAATCGGCGTAGCACTGGCCCATGGCGATATGGCTGGAGGCATTTTCGTCGTAGAGCGTGTTGTAGAACAACAGGCCCGAGGCCGAGATCGGGGAAGAATGGGGCACGAGGGCCACTTCGCCCAGGCGCCGCGCGCCTTCATCGGTATCCAGCACGCGGTTGAAAATATCCTGGCCCTTGCTGGCCTTGAGCTCGACCAGGCGGCCGCCCTCGAAGCGCGCCTGCATATCCTCGATCAGCGTGCCGTTGTGGCTCAGCGGCTTGGTGGAACTGACAGTGCCTTCGACGCGCAGCCGATGGGGCGTGGTGAACACTTCCTCGGTGGGGATATTGGGATTGCAGGTAATGCCGTTCTTGGCTTCCGAGGCGCCGCCCTTCCAGCGGTGGCCATCGGCGAGGCCTATGGTCAGGTCGGTGCCGGGGCCGGTATATTTGAGCGAGGCGAAATTCTTGCCGTTGAGCCAGCTCCAGCGCTTCTTGAGGTTGGCATTGTGCTCCTTCCAGGCGGCAATCGGATCGTCCACATCGACGCGCGAGGCTTTGAAGATAGCATCGGCCAGCTTGCCCACCGCGATCTCTTCGCTGTCATTGGGGAACATCAGCTTGGCCCAGGCGGCGTTGGGGTAGGAGACGATGTTCCAGTTGATGTCAAAGCCGGTGATCAACTGCAGCGCCGGCTTATAGGCGGCCGAATTGGCGCGGTTGGCGCGGCTCACCTTGTCGGGGTCCTGGCCGGCCAGCATCATCGGATTGTCGCCCGAAATAGCGAGGCGCGCGGTATTGGCCTTGAAGGCCTCGGCCATGCCGGCATAGAGCCAGGCGGCGCCTTTGTCGAAGCTCTTGTCATTGGCATATTTGTAGCGCGCGAGCGTGGCTTCCTCATCGGAATAGATGGTGGTGACCAGACCCGCCCCGGCCTTATAGGCATGCTCGGTGATGCGGCGCACCAGCGGCGCAGCGCTCATCGGCGCGGTCATCAACAGGTCCTGGCCCTCGGCCAATTGCAGCCCGACCTTGATGGCCACCTGGGCCAGCTTGTCCAGTTTGACGGGATCGATGGGATTGGAGCTCATTGGGCGTCAGCCTCTTGGTTTTTGAATCGCTGAAGGCTGAGCCTAGCGCTGCTTTGTGGGCAATGTCAGCCATATAGGAAAAAATGTTGCGTGAGGGTGGTGCCCACATGCCGGTTCGGATGACCAAATGGTAATGTGCCGGCTCTTGTGACATTTCGCCGGGCCAACCATTTAGAGCACCTGCCCACAAGCCACCGGATCTTTGCCTGATGACAGCTGCCATGCCTTCCCGCCGTCGCGGCCTGATGCTGGTCAATCCCAAATCCCGCCGTGGCGGCGCGGCGCTGGAGCCGGTGATTGCCCGGCTCGAAGCGGGTGGCATCGACGTGGTGGTCGAGCGCTTCGAGACGCCCGAGGAAGTGTCAGCCGATATCGCCCGGCGCCGGCACGAGGCGGATCTGGTCATTGTCTGCGGTGGTGACGGCACCATCAATTCAGCGGCCAGGGGCGTGCTCGCCACGGGGCTACCCATGGGCATCCTGCCCATGGGCACGGCCAACGATCTGGCGCGGACGCTGGCCATTCCCGATGATCTGCTCAAGGCGGCCGATATTATCGTGGCGGGCCATCAGCGCCGCATCGACCTGGGTGAGGTCAATGGCCATCCGTTTTTCAATGTCGCCAGCCTTGGCCTCAGCGCCGATCTGGCGCGGGGGCTGACGCCCGAGGCCAAGAAACGCTGGGGGAAGCTCGGCTATGGGCTGGCGGCCATTCGCGTGCTGGCGTCGGCGCGGCCGTTCCGGGCGCAGATCATCGGTGACGACGGTGCGGCGGTGACGGTCAAGACGTTGCAGATCGCGGTGGGCAATGGCGTGCATTATGGCGGCGGCACGGTGATCCACGAAGACGCCACGATCGAGGATGGGCATCTCGATCTCTATAGTCTCGAGCTCAAGAATGTCTGGAAATTCGGGCTGATGCTGGGCGCCTTCCGGCGTGGCCAACACGGTGCCTGGGACGAGGTGCGGACCTCCAAGAGCACCGAATTCGATATTCGGACGCGCGAGCCGCGCGAGATCAATACCGATGGCGATATCGTCACCCGGACGCCGGCGCATTTTATCATCCGGCCCGGTGCGATTACGGTTTTTGCGGCTTAGGGAGACGTTTTGGGAGAGCCTCGATCCAGTCCCCTCCCCCTTGAGGGGAGGGCTAGGGTGGGGGTGCTGTGCCCTCCAAATGTTCGATAGCCTTGGATAGCTCGGCACCCCCACCCTCAATCCCTCCCCTCAAGGGGGAGGGAGGCGGATCGCGGCTCGCTTAACTCCACCCCTGGAACTTTGTTGATTCAGCCTTTGGGAGCTCCCGAAACCCCATCCCTTCGCTTCCCTCGGGTCGGGTCCGAGGACGCATCGGGGTGGGGGCGAGTGCGGTGATCGCTCGCTCACCTGAACGGCCCATTGCCCCATCTCCGACTGCGCATCTTTGCAACGGCTTTTGGTGGGCCGTCACAATGGGGTGAAAAACCGGGTTGGCAAAGCCGAACGGTTTGGCTAGTAATCGTCTACCGCTTCAGATCACAAACAAGGGAGGCGTCGTATGACAGTACCGTTTACCGCTTCCCCTCTTGGCATGGCACACCGTTAGGTCCCTGCCATCCGCGGCCCGCCGACAAGGCCAGCCGCCCGCGGTTTTTCCATCGCAGCCATTTCTGATCTGACGGGAATATTTGTCCCGTTCCCGGCTGTGCCTTTCATGACTTTCACATAAGGGCCGGCGCGATTGGCGTCCGGGTCACCACCATGAGTCGCAAGAAACTCGATTTCCGCGCCGACGCATTCGCCAATGTGCTCGGCTTCACGTTCCATCATTGGGCCAAACAGCCCTGGCGGGCCACCGGCATTGCCCTGCTGGTGCTGGCGGCGACGCTGGCGGAAGCCTTCAGCCCGGTTTTTGCCGGGCGGCTGGTCGACGCCGTCGCGTCCGGCAGCGGGCAGAACGAAGCCTTCTGGGCCCAGGCGCTGAGCGCGTTCTGGATCATGGCTTCGCTGTACCTGGCTTCGGTGATCCTGCGCCAATTCGTGTTCTTCAGCCTGATCGCCTTCACGCTGCGGATGATGAATGACGTCATCACCAATGCTTTCCACCGGGTGCAGCGCTTCTCCTCCGATTGGCACGCCAATAGCTTTGCCGGCTCGACGGTGCGCAAGATCACGCGTGGCTCGGGCGCGCTCGACCTGCTCAACGACGTGCTGCTGGTGGCGCTGTGGCCCTCGCTGGTCATGCTGATCGGTGCCACGGTCATCCTGGGTGCGGTCTGGCCGGTCATGGGGCTGGTCGTGGGCTTGGGCTCGCTAGTCTATGTGACTGTCACGGTGTGGCTGTCCATGAGCTTCGTCGCGCCTGCCGGCGCCCTCGCCAATGCCTGGGACACCAAAATGGGCGGTGCCCTGGCCGACGCGGTGAGCTGCAATTCCGTGGTCAAGGCCTTTGGCGCCGAACAGCGCGAAGAGGGCATTCTGGGCCGCGTTGTGGGCAAGTGGCGCAAGCGCACGCGTCGCGTCTGGCAGCGCGGCACGCTCAATGGTGGCGCGCAGGGCCTGATGATGGCTGTGATGCAGACCGCCATTCTGGGCACCGCGCTCTGGCTGTGGCAGCAGGGCGTGGCGACGCCGGGCGACATCACGTTTGTGCTCACCATGTTCTTCGTGTTGCAGGGGCATCTGCGCGATGTAGGTCAGCACATCCGCAATCTACAGCGCTCGGTCAACGACATGGAAGAGCTGGTCGCGCTCGACAAGCAGCCCTATGGCATTGCCGACAAGCCGGGCTCGGGCAAGATCAAGATCGGGGAAGGCGCCATCGCCTTCGACAATGTGACATTCCAGTATGGTTCGCACGCCACCCCGCTCTATCGCGATTTCTCGGTGAAGATCGCGCCGGGCGAACGCGTTGGGCTGGTGGGTCATTCGGGCTCGGGCAAGACGACGTTCGTCAAGCTCATCCAGCGCCTTTATGACGTCAATGGCGGCGCCATCACCATCGATGGGGTCAATATTGCCGACGTGCAGCAATCGAGCCTGCGCAGCCAGCTCGCCATCGTGCAGCAGGAACCCATCCTGTTCCACCGCACGCTGGCCGAGAACATTGCCTATGCCCGCCCCGGCGCCTCGCGCGCCGAGATCGAGGAAGCGGCGTTGCAGGCCAATGCGCATGACTTCATCCTCAGCCTGCCCAAGGGCTATGAGACCATGGTGGGCGAGCGTGGCGTCAAGCTCTCGGGCGGCGAGCGGCAGCGTGTCGCCATCGCCCGGGCGTTCCTGGCCGATGCACCGGTGCTGATCCTGGACGAGGCGACATCGAGTCTGGACAGCGAGAGCGAGGTGCAGATCCAGGAGGCCATGGAACGGCTGATGGTCGGTCGCACCACTTTGGTGATTGCGCACCGGCTGTCGACGGTGCGGGCGCTGGATCGCCTGCTGGTGTTCGACAAGGGCCGCATCGTCGAGGAAGGCGATCATGCCAAGCTGATCACGCTCAAGGGCGGCATCTATCGCCGGCTGTTCGAGCGGCAGGCGCTGGAACTGACCAAGGGGCTCAATGTAGCCTGATAAGGAAGCGCCGGAGTGAGAGCCCCGGCGTTTTTTTTGTGGGGATACCCCCACCTAACCTCCCCCTGATAGGGGAGGGATCTCTCCACTCTTGGAACGCGATCGAGTCCCAACCACCGCCCGGTCCCGCCCCTATCAGGGGGAGGCTAGGAGGGGGTACTCCGATGTAGCCGCTTCACACCACAGCCAAATCCACCTCGAACCCGTTCCGGCTGACCTCGCTATAGGGGCAGATGACATGGGCGCGCTTGACGATGTCCTCGACCTTGGCCTTGTCGAGACCCGGCACGTCCACCTTGAGCGCGGCCTGGATCCAGAAGCCTTCGCCATCGTCGCGGTCGCGGAAGCTGACTTCGGCGGTGACCTTGGCGTCTTCGGGAATGGTGTCGCCGCTCTTGCGGGCAGCCGCCTTCATGGCGCCCAGGAAACAGGCCGAATAGCCCACCGCGAACAGCTGTTCGGGATTGGTGCCGCGCGCGCCATCGCCACCGATTTCCTTGGGCGTGGTCAGGGTCACGTCCAGCACGCCATCATCGGTTCTGCCATGGCCCGAACGGCCGCCGGTGGAGGTGGCCCTGGCGGTGTACATGATCTTGGTCATAGAAAATCTCCTTGCGCTTGCCCGCCCCTGCGGCAGGACACGCAGGAGGGAACGTGCAAGTGGCGGAATGGTGGCGATCAGCGCTCCCTTTTGCGCATCGCCTCATTCAGCCGGTCGCCGAGCGAACCCAATGAACTGCTCGGCTGCTGCTGTGGCCGTTGCGAGGGGCGGACCGGCTTGTCGCGGGGCGTGTCGCGCGGGGCATTGGCGTCGATCTCGCGGCGCATGGTCAGGCCAATGCGCTTGCGGGGCACGTCGACTTCGACGACGCGCACCTTGACCACGTCGCCGGCTTTGACCACCGCATGGGGGTCTTTGACGAAGCTGTCGGCCAATTGGGAGACGTGCACCAGCCCATCCTGATGCACCCCGATATCAACGAAGGCGCCGAAGGCGGCGACATTGGTCACCGTGCCTTCAAGCTGCATGCCGGGCTTGAGGTGCTTGATGTCATCGACACCCTCGGCAAAGGTCGCCGTCTTGAAGGCAGGGCGGGGATCGCGGCCGGGCTTTTCCAGCTCGAGGAAAATGTCGCGCACCGTGGGCAGGCCGAAGCGGTCATCGATAAAGCGGGCGGGATCAAGCCCCGCCAACGCCGATTTGTCACCCATCAGGCTGCGCAGATCGCGCCCGCAGGCGGCGACGATCTTGCGGGCCACGCCATAGGCTTCGGGGTGGACCGAGGAGGCGTCTAGCGGTTCGGCGCCATTGCTGATGCGCAAAAAGCCGGCGCATTGCTCGAAGGTGCGCTGGCCCAGGCGCGGGACTTCGAGCAGGGCCTTGCGGGTGGGGAAGGGGCCATTGGCGTCGCGGTGGCTGACAATGGCCTCGGCCACCGATGAGCCCAGCCCGGAAATGCGGGCGAGGAGCGGGGCGGAGGCGGTGTTGAGATCGACGCCCACCGCGTTCACCGCATCTTCCACCACGCCATCGAGCGAGCGGCTGAGCCGGTATTGATCGACGTCATGCTGATATTGCCCCACGCCAATCGCCTTGGGCTCGATCTTGACCAGCTCGGCCAAGGGGTCCTGGAGGCGCCGGGCAATGGAGACGGCGCCGCGCAGCGAGACATCGAGATTGGGGAATTCGGCGGCGGCCAGTTCGGAGGCCGAATAGACCGAAGCGCCGGCTTCCGAGACGATCACCTTGGTCGGCTTGGGGGCGGGCAGGCGCTCGATCAGGTCCAGCACCAGCTTTTCGGTTTCGCGGCTGCCGGTGCCATTGCCAATGGCAATCAGTTCCACCTTATGCTTGGCGATCAGATGCTTGAGGGCCGCCTGGGCGCCCATCACATCATTGCGCGGCTGGAAGGGATAGACCGTGTCGGTATCGAGCACCTTGCCGGTGGCGTCGATCACCGCGACCTTGACGCCGGTGCGAATGCCGGGATCGAGCCCCATTGTAGCGCGGGCGCCGGCCGGGGCGGCCAACAGCAGGTCCTTGAGATTACGGGCAAAGACGGCGATGGCTTCCACCTCGGCCCGCTCGCGCAATTCCACCATCAGATCGACCGAGAGCGACACCCGTAGCCGCGTGCGCCAGGCCCAGCTGGCGACCTCGCGCAGCCAGGCGTCGCCCGCGCCGGGGCCTTGGGCTTCAAGGGCGCCGATCACCAGCCGCTCGACCGGCTTGACCGGGTCGGTCACATCCGCATCGACCTCGATTTCAAGGCTGAGCATATCCTCGTCGCGGCCGCGCATCATGGCCATGGCGCGGTGCCCGGCCACCTTGGTCCAGCGCTCGGAATGGTCGAAATAATCCGAGAATTTGGCCCCGGCCTCTTCCTTGCCGGCCACCACGCGCGCCCGCAGCATGGCCTTGTCGCGCATATGCTGGCGCAGCCGGCCGAGCAGGGCGGCATTTTCCGACAGGCCCTCGATGACGATATCGCGCGCGCCTTCCAGCGCCTCCTTGGTGCCGGGCACTTCGGGGGTGATGTAGCCACCGGCCAGCACCACCGGATCGGCGCGGCGATCAGCCAGGATCGTCTCGGCCAGCGGGCCCAATCCGCGCTCGCGGGCGATTTCCGCCTTGGTGCGGCGCCTGGGCTTGAAGGGCAGATAAAGGTCTTCCAGTTCCGCCTTGGTCGCCGCGCCCACGATCGAGGCGGTCAGCAGCGGCGTCAGCTTGCCCTGCTCCTCGATGGATTTCAGAATCGTCGCCCGCCGCGCTTCCAGCTCGCGCAGATAGCCCAACCGCTCGGCCAAGAGGCGCAATTGCGTGTCGTCCAGCCCGCCCGTCACTTCCTTGCGGTAGCGGGCGATGAAGGGCACGGTCGCCCCGCCATCCAGCAGCTCGATGGCCGCCAGGGCCTGAGCCGGGCGAGCCGCAATTTCAGTGGCAATCTGGGTGGCGATACGGGTGTCGAGGTCGGCCATAGATGTGTCGGATGCTCCAAATCGAGGCGCGACCATATCGGGCTTGCTCGGCGGATGACACCCAATGGCCCGTGATATCCTCAGCTGACGTCGCGATGACCTGCGACATCTGTAGCCTTGTGGCGAGGCGAGCCGCGCGCTACAGCCTTACCACGGGGGAAGGTTTGCATGCCGTTTCGCAACAGGACCATAGCACGCGAGATGGGCGCCGCTTTTGCGGTGCTGGCCATCTATGTGCTGACGCTCCTGGCGCCGCTGCATCAGGCCGCCGGCCTGCAGCGCGATCTGGCCAGCATCGGTTTTGCAACCGATAGCGGCTGGTCGATCTGCGCGCCGTTGGCCGAAGATGCCGACGGCAACAAGACCACGGTCGCGGTCAAATGCGCCGCCTCGGGCATTGCCAAGAATGAACTGGCGGCCGTGGAACCGTCGGTGCTGCATGTCGGGATCATCCGCATTGGCGAAGTCGTCGCCTATGCGCCGCGCCCCGCGCCCGATGCCTTCGCTCTGCCCGCCCATATCGGGCAAGCGCGCGCCCCGCCAGCAACGGCCTGATCCAAGCGGCAGCTGTGCTGCCAATCAGACCATTTTACTTTGCTGGAAATCATCATGACCCGTATTTTTGCTCGCGCGGCTGTCGCCGTCGCAACCCTTGCCGCCCTGTCCGCTCCCGCCTTTGCCCATGTCACGCTCGAAGTGCAGCAGGCCAAGCTGGGCTCCACCTATAAGGCCGTGATCCGCGTGCCGCATGGCTGCGGCACCGAGGCGACCAATACGCTGCGCATCCAGATCCCCGAGGGTTTTTACAATGTGAAGCCCATGCCCCATGCCGGCTGGACCCTGGAAACCGTCACCGGCCCTTATGCGGCTAGCTATGACAATCACGGCACTACTGTCACCGAAGGCGTCAAGGAAATCATCTGGTCGGGCGGCAGCCTGCCCAATGAATTCTACGACGAATTCGTGTTCCGCGGCACCTTTGCCAGCACGCTCGAGCCGGGCCAGTTCTACTTCCCCGTGGTGCAGGAATGCGCCAATGGCGAGGAAGCCTGGATCGATGTGACCGGCGCTGAGGATGCTGAAATGCCCGCGCCGAGCCTGGAACTGCTCCCGGCGGATGCGGCGGGGCATTAAGACTGAGAGTCGCGATCGGCCTCCCTCCCCCTTGAGGGGAGGGATTGAGGGTGGGGGTGTCGAGTTATCCACCGGCATAGAGTTCGTTGCGGTCGCGACACCCCCACCCCCGCTTTTCGCAAGCGAAAAGCTGATCCCTCCCCACAAGGGGGAGGGAGGTCAGCTTTTTTCGCATACGCGAAAAAGCGGGGATCGCGGCTTCCATAATTCACAGCCTGCCCTTGGAGTGCGCCATGCGCCATTCACGGATCATCCTTGTTTTCTGCCTGCTGCTGGCCCTGCTTGCGCCAATGCAGGCCTGGGCGCACGCGCAATTGCTGTCGACCGATCCGGTTGACAATGCCGTGCTCGACGCAGCCCCGCAGGCGGTGCAGCTGCAGTTCAACGAGCCGGTCAGCCCGCTTGCCATCAGCCTGATCGACAGCGCTGGCGGCAAAACCGACCTGCTCGCTGCCACGACCGGCGGGGAAACTATGGCGGTGACGCTGCCGGCTGAACTGCCCCAGGGCACCCATGTTCTGAGTTGGCGGGTCGTGTCCACCGATGGTCACCCGATTGGCGGCTCGCTGGTGTTTTCCATCGGCACGATCACTGGCGCTGCTGCGGCAGAGGTGAGTGATCCCGCTGTCGCTGTGATCCTGTGGGCCAGCAAGGCGGTGCTGTTCATCGCTCTGTTCGCGGGCATTGGCGGGGCGGTGTTCGGTTCGGTTGCGGGCCTGCCGCCGGGGGCGCAAAGGGCCTCTATCGGCCTGGTCATTATCGGCCTGCCGGCTGCCGCACTCAGCCTGTGGCTGCAGGGGCTGGACGCGCTGGGCCTGCCGCTGCTGTCAACCAATGCGCGCATCTTGGCCACCGGTTTTGCCACCAGCTATGGCGCGACGGTTCTCGCCATTGGCGTCGGATTTGTGCTGGCGCTGGTTGCGCTGTGCCTGCCGCGGGGCAAGGTAGCGGCGGGTTTTGCCTGGCTCGCGCTGATCACCGGCGCGCTGGCGCTGGCGCTGAGCGGCCATGCCAGCGCCGCCAGCCCGCAATGGCTCACCCGGCCAGCCGTGTTCCTGCATATTGCGGGCATTATCTTCTGGGTCGGCGCGCTGCTGCCGCTGTTTTTGTTGCTGCGCGAGCGCAGTGTTGCGGCGGACCATGCGCTGGCGCAATTCTCCCGCTTCGTACCCTTTGCCGTGGCGCCCATCGTCGTTTCCGGCGTGACGCTGGCAGCGATCCAGATGGGCTGGCCCGGTCCGCACTGGCTGGCGCCCTATGGCTTGATCCTCGGCGCAAAGCTCTGCCTGCTTGCCGTGCTGTTCAGCCTGGCACTGTGGAACCGGCAATGGCTGACCAAGCCGGCTCTGGCTGGCAACGCCAGCGCGCGGCAGCGGCTGCGCCAGTCGATCGTGCTCGAAGCGCTGCTGATCCTCGTCATTCTGGGTCTGGTGGCCGGCTGGCGTTTTACCCCGCCACCGCGCGCCCTTGCCACGGTGGAGGCGAGCATCCCCGCCGAGCCGCTGATGCTTCACCTGATGGACGCCAAGACCATGGCCATGGTCAGCCTGACGCCGGGACAGGCGGGGCCGGTGAGTCTGGACATCTGGCTGAGCGACCTTGAGGGCCTGCCGATCTCGCCGCTCGAAGTTTCGGTGACCCTCTCCGAACCCGCTTTGGGCATTGAACCGTTCAAGCGTGCGGCCATCGAACAGGACGGCGTCTGGCGTGTCGAGGGACTGACCATTCCCGTGCCCGGCATCTGGCATATGGAAATGGACATCCGCGCCAGCCGGTTCGAGCTGATCAAGCTGGCCGAAGACATCGAAATCCCCTGATTGTCGCCGATCCGTAGCCAGACCGATCACACTGTTCGATGAACTGGGGATGCCCGGCGGGCCTGCTTGCGCCTATCTCTAGGCTCAATCATCCATGCTAGGAGGCCATCGTGATCGATGCCAGCATCCAGACCGATGTTCGGTCCCAGCCTGTCCTGCCGCTGACCACCCGTTTGGGCCCGGTCCATATCGCCGTTACCGACCGGGCCCGCGCCCTTGCCATCTGGCAGGATGTGGTGGGGCTCGATCTCATTGCCGAACGGGGGAATGAACTGACCCTGGGCGCCGGCGGCAAACCGCTGATCGTGCTCGAAACTGGCGCCGTCCGGCCCAGCCAGCGCCACACGATCGGGCTTTATCACGTCGCCATTCATGTGCCGCATCGGGTCGACCTGGCGCAGATGGCGGTGCGGGCGCTGCAGCGCAATGTGCGGATTTCGCCCACCGACCATCTGGTGTCCGAGGCGATTTACCTGTGGGACCTCGATGGCAATGGCATCGAAATCACCTTCGAGACGCCCTGGCGCGGCACGCTGAGCGATCCCGACAAGGGGCATTACGCCGTGACCAAGGAAGGCAAGCCGCATTCGGGCCGCGACCCCATTGATCTTGATGGCCTGCTGGCGGAACTGGGCGAGAACCCCGTGCTCGCGCCGCGCATGCCGGCCGGCACGCGGATCGGCCACGTGCATGTGCATGTCAACGACCTGCATATGGCGATGGATTTTTATCGCGACGTCATCGGCTTTGCCGGGTTTCTGTTGATCGAGTCCTTCGGCATGGGCGATGTGGGGCTCGATTACATGCCGCACACCATTGCCTTCAACATCTGGTCCGGCCCCAATGCCGGCCTGCCGCAGGTCGGCTCGGCCGGACTGCGCTGGTTCACCATTGTCGTGCCGGATGCGGCGACGCTGGATGGCGTCAAGAGCCGGCTGGCTGCTGCCAATGCTGGTGTCACGCCCATCGAAGGGGGCGTCGAAACGCAGGATCCGTTTGGCAATCGGCTGAAAATTGTGGTCGAGGCCTAGGCTAACATGTTAGTTCTCCCGCCAATGAGGTGGGAGAACCAGACATGCGAGCCATTTCCTGTGCCGCGCCGGGCGAACTGGCATTGATCGAGATCGAACGGCCGGCGCTGAAGGCGGGCTGGGTGCGGGTGGGCATCCGCCATATCGGCATTTGCGGCACCGATTATCACATCTACGAAGGCAAGCACCCCTTCCTGCAATATCCCCGCATCATGGGGCATGAACTGAGCGGGGTGGTGCTCGACGCCAATGGCGCGACGAGCCTGCGCGACGGCGATCCGGTGGTGATCAACCCCTATTTGCCCTGCGGCCATTGCCCGGCCTGCCGCGAAGGCAAGACCAATTGCTGCGAAACGCTGAGCGTGCTCGGCGTGCATGGCGATGGCGGCATGACCGAAGAGATCGTCATGCCCGAGGCCAATCTTTATCCGGCCGGCGATCTGTCGTTGCGTGACGCGGCCATGGTGGAATTTCTGGCCATTGGCGCCCATGCGGTGCGGCGCACCGAACTCAAGCCGGGCTGGCGCGTGTTGGTGGTGGGCGGTGGGCCGATCGGGCTGGGCGCGGCGTTTTTTGCGCGGATTGCCGGCGCCGATGTCACTATTCTCGATGCCGCCGCCGACAAGCTTGCGGCGGCACGCGGCTTCGGCTTTGGTGCGGCTTCGCTGGCGGATCGCGAGGGCGAGGCGTTCAAGGCCAAGATGGGCAGCGGCTTTGACGCCGTGTTTGACGCCACCGGCGCCATTCCGGCCATGAACCAGGCGATCCACTATTGCCGCAATGGCGGCGCGCTGACGCTGGTCGGCGTGGTCAAGGGCACGCTCAGCTGGGAAGACCCCGAAATCCACCGGCGCGAACTCACCATCCGCGCTTCGCGCAATGCTACGCGCGAGGATTTCGAGCATGTCATGTCAGCGATCCGCCGGGGCGACGTGCCTACGGACCGCTTGGCTACCCACGCCACGAGCCTGGACGATGTGCCCAAGAATTTGCCCAAATGGGCGCATGAACGCGAGGGGCTGATCAAGGCGATCATCACGGTTTAGGAGAGCAGGTCATGCGCAGCAGTCACGATGTCATCCGGTTCTGGTTCATCGACCATGGCAAGGACGATTGGTTCGGCGGCAAGCCCGAATTCGACGCGGCTTTGGCGCAGGCGTTTGCGCCAACCCATGCCGAAGTGGCGCGGGGCGAAGCCTGGACCTGGCGGCGGACATCGGAGGGGCGGCTGGCCGAAATAGTCGTGCTCGACCAGTTCTCGCGGCAATTGCATCGTGGTTCGGCTGAAGCTTTCGCGCAGGATAAGATGGCGCTGGTGCTGGCGCAGGAAGCCATTGCCGCCGGAGCCGACCAGGCGGTGCAACCGGAGTGGCGAGCGTTCTTCTACATGCCCTTCATGCATGCCGAATCGCTGGTGATCCAGGAGGAGGGCGTGCGCTTGTTCACGGCCCTGGGCGATGCCGAGCAGTTGAATTTCATGAGCGGTCACCGCGACTGCATCGCCCGCTTCGGCCGGTTTCCGTTCCGCAATGTGGCGCTGGGGCGGCAGAGTTCGGCGGCGGAGCTGGCCTATATGCAGGAGCAGGGGGGCCGGGCGTTTTGAGGTGATCGTGTCGGCGCTGATCACTTCACAATCACCGTATCGCCCTCGGACTTGATCCGAGGGTCTCCTGGATTGTGTGCCGGACTGATAGTGGCCCTCGGGTCAGGCCCGAGGGAGATCCGGTGGGGGTGGAGGGGGGGGTGCAAAGCATGACCCCTTTTTGAGCTACCGCACCAGCTTGGGATCGACCAAGGCGCCCTTTTGCCCGATGACCACGCCGGCCACGCGATGCGCGGCTTCGGCGGCTTCCTGCAGTGACTTGCCTGCAATTCGCGCGCTGAGATAGGCGCCGTTGAAGCTGTCACCGGCGCCGGTCGCATCCACGACCTTGGCGCCCGGCTTGGGGGCGACCTTGACGCGGTCGGTGGCAGTGGCGATGAGCGCTTCGCCAGCACCGTCCTTGACCACCACTTCCTCGATGCCCAGTTCGAGATAGCGGTCGGCGGTTTCCTCGACGGTTTTGTCGCCGAATAGCGGAGCTTCATCGGTGTGGGTGGGCAGCACGATATCGCAGAGCGTCGCGGCGGCAGTCAGCACCGAGGCCATGACGCGGGGGCTGGTCCACAGGGCCGGGCGCAGATTGGTGTCGAAGACGATTTTCGCGCCCGCGTCGCGCGCCCTGACGATGGCGCCCAGCAGCCGGCCACGGGCGCGGGGCGCGAGGATGGCCAGCGTAATGCCCGAGAAATAGACCATGCTGGCGCCATCCAGCGCCGTATGCAACGCCTGCTTGTCGTCGGCCAGGAGCTTGGCCGCGGAGGTGTCGCGCCAATAGGTGAAGTGGCGATCGCCCTTGTCCTGGTGGATCATGTAGAGGCCGGGGCGGCGGCCAGGGATGGTGCGGATATGGCTGGTGCCGATATCGTGCGCTTCAAGAAAAGCGCGGATATCGTCGGAATAGCGGTCTTCGCCCAGCCCGGTGAAATAATCGACCGACCAATCCTGGCCCAGCAGCGCCCGCACATACCAGGCGGTATTGAGCGTATCGCCCGCATAGCCCAAGCGGTATTGGCGATCCTCGCCCCCGCTCATCTCGATCATGCATTCCCCGATGCTGACGAAACGCTGCTGTGCCAAACCAATGCCTCCTGGTTGTTCGCCCAAGGCTTATGCCGGTAAAAACAGGTGCCCCGCAAGTGTGGTGGCGATCTTCCATACAAGAATGAATGCCGCTATGGTGCGGCAAAATTTGAGCCGGAGACTTTCATGACGCGCCTTTGCGCCACCAGCCTCGCCGCCATCAAGCAGGGCGTTGCCGTTCCCGATTATGATCGCGCTGCGATCACCCCGGGCATCGTCCATCTGGGCATCGGCGCTTTCCATCGCGCGCATATGGCGGTCTATGTCGACGATCTGCTCAAGGACCAGCCCAATTGGGCCATTGTCGGCGCCAGCCTGCGCCGCCCCGACACCAAGGACGCGCTGGAGCCGCAGGACGGGCTTTATACCATTGCGGTGCGTGATGCGGCCGGCACCCATCCACGGGTTATCGGCTCCATTCTCAAAGTGCTCGACGCTAATTCCGAGCGCGAGGAGCTGCTGGCGCTGATGGCCAGCCCGCAAATCCGTATCGTCTCGCTGACGGTGACCGAAAAGGGCTATTGCCACGATCCGGCGACCGGCGAGCTCGACCAGCGCCATCCCGATATCGCCTATGACCTGGCCAATCCCACCGCGCCGAAATCGGCGCCCGGCATGCTGGTCGAAGCGCTGGCGCGGCGGCATGCGGCCGGGATTACCCCCTTTGCCGTGATGAGTTGCGATAATCTGCCCTCCAATGGGGCGACGGTGAAGCGCATTGTCAGCAGGCTCGCGAGCCTGCGCGACGCCAGCCTGGGCGAATGGGTTGCCGACAAGGTGGCTTTCCCCGGCACCATGGTCGACCGCATCGTGCCCTCGACCACCGATGCCGACCGCGCCACGGTGGCCGAATTGATCGGGGCGGACGATGCCTGGCCGATCATGACCGAGCCGTTCACTCAATGGGTGATCGAGGACAATTTCCCCGATGGGCGCCCGGCCTTCGAGCGCGCCGGCGCACAGCTGGTGGAGGATGTCGAGCCCTTCGAGCGCATGAAGCTGCGCATGCTCAATGGCAGCCACTCGACCATGGCGTATCTGGGCTATCTGGCGGGCCACGAATATGTATCCGACGCCATGGGCGATCCGGCCTTTGTGGCGCTGATCCGTGGGCTGATGAGCGAGGAAGTCATGCCCACGCTCGACATGCCGGGCACGGACCTGGGCGCCTATCGCGACCAATTGCTGGAGCGGTTCGCCAATCCTGCGCTCAAGCACCGCACCTGGCAGATTGCCATGGATGGCAGCCAGAAACTGCCGCAGCGCCTGCTCGGCACCATTCGCGACCGGCTGGCCGCCGGGCAGAGCATCGAGCGCCTATCGCTCGGGGTGGCGGCCTGGATGCGCTATGTCATGGGCATTGACGAGAAGGGCGAAAATATCGACGTGCGCGACCCGCTCGCCATGCGGATGATGGCGATTTCTGCCGGCGCGGGCGGCGACCCGGAGGAGTTGTACGAAGGGCTGGTCGGGCTGACCGAAGTGTTCGGCGACGATCTGGCCGACAATGAAGTGTTCGGCGCCGATGTGGTGGAGCACCTCGATAGTCTGTTCGATGTGGGTGCCGCCGAGACGGTGCGGGAGATTGTGGGGTAGGGGATACCCCCACCTAGCCTCGCCCTGATAGGGGGAGGGATCTCTCCACTCTTGTGGCTCGATCGTGTTTTAGCCACTGAACGGTCCCTCCCCCTATCAGGGGGAGGTTAGGAGGGGGTATTCTAAACCCTTCCCTCCATCGCCCGATCGAAAATCTCCAGCGCCCGCGCCTTGGTCAGTTCCACCGGATTGCCCCCCGCCGTGGGATCGACAATCGCCATATCCCCGATCAGCTCGCGCTTGGCTCCGTCCACCTTGAACTCGGCCAGGGTATGCGGCACGTCGAGCCGCAGGCGCAGGCCGATGATGGCGTGCAGGAACGCCTCAAAGGTCGGCGACAGGCCCAGATACGCGGCAAGCCGGGCGATCTTGGCTTCGATGACTGGCTTATTGACCATCAGCACATAGGGCATGAACACCGCATTGGTCATGCCGTGATGGGTGTCGTAGAGCGCGCCGACTGGGTGGCTCAGCGCGTGAATGGCGCCCAGTCCCTTCTGGAAGGCGGTGGCGCCCATGGCCGCCGCGCTCATCATATGGCCGCGTGCTTCCACATCATTGGGGTCGGCCACGACCTTGGGCAGGTTTTCGAACACCAGCCGAATGCCTTCCACCGCAATGCCATCGGCCAGCGGGTGATAGCCGGGCGCGCAATAGGCTTCGAGACAATGGGCCAGCGCATCCATGCCGGTGCCCACGGTGATGAAGCGGGGCATGCCCACCGTCAGTTCGGGATCGGCGATCACCACTTTTGGCATCATCAGCGGGTGGAAGATGACTTTTTTAGTGTGGGTGGTCTCGTCGGTGATGACACCGGCGCGGCCGACTTCCGAACCCGTGCCTGCCGTCGTTGGCACGGCGATGATGGGGAAAATCCCCTTGGGATCGGCGCGGGTCCACCAATCACCAATGTCCTCGAAGTCCCACATCGGGCGGGTCTGGCCGGCCATGAAGGCGATGACCTTGCCGACATCGAGGCCAGAACCACCGCCAAAGGCGATGACGCCATCATGCCCGCCTTCGCGCAAAACCTTGATGCCGGCTTCCACATTGGCCGAAATCGGATTGGGTTTGACCTCGGCGAACACCCCCACCGGAATGCCCGCATCCCTCAGCAGCTGGATGGTCTTTTGCGTCACCGGCAGATTGACGAGGCCGGCGTCGGTGACGAATAGCGGCTTGGTGATGCCGGTGGCCTTGAGCACTTCGGGCAGTTCTGCGATGCGGCCGGGGCCAAACTTGATGGCGGTGGGGTAGTTCCAGTTGGCTTTGGTCATTGTGGGCCTCGTTGTTGTCTCGGTCTCGACCCACCCTCGGTGTCATCCCGGCGCAGGCCGGGATCCATCCTGAGGTGTGTGTCTTGCCGCCAGGTCGCTTGTTCGATCCACCTTGCGGCGAGGGAGAAATCTCGGGATGGGTCCCGGCCTGCGCCGGGATGACACCGTGGGTGGGAGAAGCGCTGCGCTAAACCCGCTTCAAATGAAACGACTTGGGCTGGCTAAGGTTCGCGTAGCCGATTTCGCTGAGGCCGCCGCCCTTGCCGGTGTCTTTCACCCCGGTCCAGACCAGAGCCGGATCGAGATAATCGCAGCGATTGGCGAAGACGGTGCCGGTCTCGATCTTGGCGCCGAGCTTGGCGGCCATGTCGAGGTCCTGCGTCCAGATCGATGCGGTCAGGCCATAGGGGCTGTCATTCATCAGGGTGACGGCCTCGGCATCGTCGGCCACTTTCATGATGCCGACGACGGGGCCGAAGCTTTCTTCGCGCATCACGCTCATCTGGTGATTGACGCCGGTCAGCACTTCGGGCGCCAGATAAGGCGAACCGGATTTGTCGAGCGCGTGCTTCGAGTTGAGATGTCGCGTCGCCCCGCCGCGCACGGCCTCTTCGGTCTGCTGGCGGACGTGATCGGCAAAGCTGCCACGCGCCATGGGCCCGACAATGGTATCGGCGTCGAGCGGATTGCCCAGCGTCCAGCCCTTGGCATTGTCGATGAAGCGGGCGACGAAATCGTCATGGATCGAGGCATGCACATAGATGCGCTCGACCCCGCAGCAGCTCTGCCCGGAATTGAAGAACGAGCCATCGACCAGATTTTCGACCGCATTGGCCACATCGGCGTCCTCGCGCACATAGGCGGGGTCCTTGCCGCCCAGTTCGAGCCCCAGCGTGGCAAACGTGCCGGCGGCGGCCTGCTCGATGCGGCGTCCGCCCTCGACAGAGCCGGTGAAATTGATGTGGTCGATGGCGCCCGAGGCGATCAGCTTTTCCGTATCGGCATGGCCCAGCACCAGGTTCTGGAAAATACCCTCGGGCAGCCCGGCCTGCCGCGCGGCAGCGGCAAAGCGTTCGCCGGCGAGGAGCGTTTGGCTCGCGTGTTTGAGCAGGATGGCATTGCCCGCCATCAGCCCCGGAATGATGGAATTGACCGCGGTGAGGAAGGGATAGTTCCACGGCGCGATGACCATCACCGTGCCCAGCGGCTCGCGGGTGATGTAGCGGGTAAAGCCTTCCTTGCCGGTCTTCTCGGCGGGGGCGAGGGCTTCGGCGGCCAGGTCGATCATGTAGCGGGCGCGTTCCTCGACGCCCCGCTTTTCGCCGCCAAAGCGGATGGGGCGGCCCATTTGCCAGGCGAGTTCGGGCACGATCTCGTCATTCATGGACAAGAGCGCATCGACGAAATGGGAAACGATCTTGCCGCGCTCGGCAATGGTCAACTCCCCCCAGCCGAGCCGCGCCGCCTTGGCGCGGGTGACGGAAGCGTTGATCTCGGCGCCGCTGGCGAGCGGGCGTTCAGCATAGGTGCTGCCATCGATGGGCGAGATGATCTTGACGGTGTCAGTCATGAGTAAGCCTCGTAGTTCCTTCACCGCGTCATTACCCGGCTTGTCCGGGTAATCCATCGTGCCGCGTGTGTGGAGATATCAATGGATTGCCGGGACGAGCCCGGCAATGACGTTGGGGATGGGTCGATTTCCCTTACGGAATGCTAGCTCCGCTCGAACCCGCGTTTGAGCTCCCAATCGGTCACGCGGCGATCGTACTCTGCCTGTTCCCATTCCGCCGTATGCACGTAATGGCCGATCACTTGCTCGCCAAAGGCGTCCTTGAGCATTTTGGATTTGCGCAATGTATCGGTGGCTTCGCGCAGGGTCTTGGGGATTTCGCGCAGTTTCTTGGTCACATAGGCGTCGCCGACAAAGGCGGGTTCGAGTTCGAGCTTGTCTTCTATGCCCTTGATCCCGGCCGCGAGCAGCGCCGCGATGGCGAGATAGGGGTTGAGATCGGCCCCGCCCATGCGGCATTCGACCCGGATGGCTTTGGAATGTTCGCCGCAGAGGCGGAAGCCGGCGGTGCGGTTGTCCGGGCTCCAGATCGCCTTGGTGGGCGCGAATGTGCCGGCCTGATAGCGCTTGTAGGAATTGATATAGGGCGCGAGGAAATAGGTGATGTCGCGGGCATAGGCCAATTGCCCGGCCATGAAATGCTTCATCAGATCGCTCATGCCGCGCTCGTCCTTGCCATCGACGAATAACGGCTTGCCCGATTTGTCGGCCAGCGACATGTGGATATGGCTCGATGAGCCGGCCAGCGCATAATCCCATTTGGCCATGAAGGTCACGGCCTTGCCCTGGGCATAGGCGATTTCCTTGGTGGCATTCTTGAGCACGACATGGCGGTCGGCCATGGTCAGGGCGTCGGAATATCTAACGTTGATTTCTTCCTGGCCTGGGCCCCATTCACCCTTGGAGCTTTCCACCGGAATGCCCGAGGCCTGCAAATGCTTGCGCAAGGCGCGCATCACGCCTTCTTCCTTGGTGGTCTGGAAGATGTGGTAATCCTGAATGTAATCGCCCGCCGTCTGGGCGGTCCGATAGCCCTTCTGGCTGATCGTGCGATAATCGTCGTCGAACAGATAGAATTCCAGCTCGGTCGCCGCATTGGCGGTATAGCCCATAGCCGCGAGCCGCTCGATCTGGGCTTTGAGAATGGCGCGCGGCGAATGCGGAATGGGCTCGTGGTGATGGTGATCGCTCAGATCGCACAGCACGATGGCCGTGCCTTCGAGCCAGCTGGCCTTCATTAGGGTGGTCAGGTCCGGCTTCATGACGAAATCGCCATAGCCCTTGGCCCAATTGGCTGCCTCATAGCCGGGCACCGGCTCCATATCGATGTCGTCGGCCAAAAGGTAATCGCAGCCATGGGTTTCGTCATGGGCGGTTTCGAGAAAATACTCGGCCTGGAAGCGCTTGCCGATCATGCGGCCTTGCATGTCGGGGAAGGCCACGAGCACGGTATCGATCCTGCCGGCAGCGACATCCTCGCGCAGCTCTTCCAGTGAATAGGCCATTATTTCCCTCGTTTGTTTTTGTGATACCCGCCCGCAATGCCCCTCCGGCATCGCGAGCGGGAGTAGAACCTAGCCCTTAGGCAATGGCCTTGTGTTCCAGCGCGAACTCTTCTTCCGGCGACATGATCAGCTTGTGGCGGCCGACAATGGCGAAGTAGACGATGCCCACGGCGCACCACAGCACCACCCAGATCACGCCCTTGAAGAAGTTCGGGTCCTGGAGCTGATAGAACAGGGTGACTGCCGCGATGATGATGGTCAGCACGGCGCCCGGAATGCCTACCGGCGAGCGGAACGGCCGCTCGATATTGGGCAGGTTGCGGCGCAGGATGATGAAGCTGAGCGCCTGCATGATGTAGCTCAGCATCGCGCCGAACACCGCCATGTTGAGCAGCACCGAGCCGATAATGTCATCGCCCAGCTGGGTTTCGCCGGCACCGCCACCGCCATTGACGAACCAGATCACCAGCATCACGGCCAGACCCAGCAGGGCCCCCGAGACCATAGCGACATGGGGCGTCTTGTATTTGGGATGGGTCACCGACAGCGCGGAGGGGAAATAGCCCGCCCGGCTGAGCGAATAGACCTGGCGGCCCTGCGCATAGAGGATGGTGTGGAAAGAAGCGACCAGCCCGATCAGTGCGACAATGCCAAAGATCGGCGCGGCAGCGTCACCATAGATGGCGCGGATGCCCTGCAATGCCGGCTCGAGCGAAGAACCGAGGCTGAACGAGCCGACGCCGGCAATGGATGGGTTGAGCAGCACGATCATGAAGGCGCTGAGCAAAAGCGTGCAGAAGCCGAGCAGAATGCCCTTGGGCATGTCGCGCTTGGGATCGACCGATTCCTCGGCGGCCAGCGGCACCTGCTCGATGGCAAGGAACAGCCAGACCGCGAAGGGCAGGGTGGCCAAAACACCTTGCCAGCCAAAGGGGAACCACGAGCCATTGCCCTCGGGCAATTCGACCGCAGCGCCATCCGGGCCGACGCCGATATTGAGCGCCCAGCGCGGGAAATCGATATTGGGGAAGGCGCTGAACCAGAAGAACACCAGGCCCGCCAGCGAGATCAGCGTCACGACCAGGGTGACCTTATAGCTGAGCGCCACGCCATAGATGTTGAGCGCCAGGAATATGGCGAAGAACACGATCCACAATATGGGATAATAGGCGGTGTCGAGCCCGGTAATCGAGCCGAAATAGCCCGAGATAAAGGTGACGATCACCGCCGGGGTCAGCACATATTCGACGTTTTCAAACAGGCCCGTGATGAAGCCGCCCCATGGCCCCATCGAAGTGCGCGCAAAGGAATAGGCCGCCCCGGTATGGGGCAGAGCCGGGCTCATTTCAGCGATGGATGAGACCAGGCCCAGATACATGATGGCGATAATGCCCGCAGCCACGACCATGCCGCCCCAGCCGCCGGTCATGAAGCCGAAATTCCAGCCCGAAAAGTGGCCGGAAATCACCGCACCGACGCCCAGCGCCCATAGCGACCAGATGCCCGCATAGCGGGTGAGCCCGCGTTTTTCGAAATAGTCCTTGTCGCGTGTCGCATAGGCGACACTGCCGACCTTCCTTGTCTCAGCCATAATCACGTCCCCTGATTGTTAGCCCCGGTGAAGTCAGAAAGTTTTAGACTGCCATCGCCTCTTTCCGCGCCAATCGTGCGGTCTCAAGACAACGGGCCAGCCGGTCGGCCCAGAGGGTCACGCCGGCGGGTTCGAGAATTTCGTCATTGCGGATTTCGATCATACTGGCGTCGAGCCCGCGGCCGTCGCCATGCTTTTCCAGCGTCAGCGTCACGCCGTTGAGCGCGGCATAGGGCTCGTTCCAGCCGATATTCAGCTGCGGTGCCTCAGCCTTGAGCGCGTCGCACAGCCCTTTGGTATAGCGTGTGTCCGTCCCATGGATCAGCCCGATCGGCCAAGGCCGCGCCACGCCGTGATAGACCGGCGTGAACGAATGCATGCAGACCAGCACCGTTTCCTGCCCCGCATGGCGGCGCGCTTCGAGCAGGGTTTCGATCGCGGCGTGATAGGGTTTGTGGAAATGGGTGATGCGGTATTGGCGCTCTTCTGCATCGATTTTCTCATTGGCGGCAATTCGCGTTGCCTCCGACAGCGTCCAGATCAGGTCCGGCGCGTCCAGATCGCGATTGCAGTCGATGATCAGCCGCGAGACCGTCGATTGCACCACCGGCGCATCGAGCAGCTGCGAGAGCTCGCGGCTCACCGCCAGCGCGCCGGGGTCCCAGGCAATATGGCTGACTCGCTCGGCATGGCTCAGCCCCAGATCGCCATATTTGGCCGGCAGCCGATTGGAGGCGTGGTCGCATACGATGACGAAGGGCGATTGCCCCCGCGCATTGAGAACCCGAACCGATTTTTCTGCGCTAACGTCCACTTTCCCTCTACGCGTGGCCAATTAACTTCTGTATCAAGTGTTCCGTAATTGCAAAATCTGTCAATACTGAAATCTGAATTTCAGAAAACCGGGGGCGATCTTGGAGGGAAAAAGCGTCGCGGCGCGCATTCATGATGCCATTCACCGGCTGACCCCAGCCGAAAAGCGCGCCGCCCGTGGCCTGCTCGGCGCCTATCCCACGCTGGGTCTGGCGCCCGTCGCCGAATTCGGCCAGCAGGCCGGCGCCAGTTCAGCCACCGTGCTGCGTTTCGTCTCCCAATTGGGCTACAAATCCTATCCCGATTTCCAGCGAGCCTTGCGCGATGAGCTGGAGGAGCGCGCCAAATCGCCCTTGCAGCGCGGCCAATCGGCCAATGTCGGTGCCGGTGGCGACAATCATTTCCTCGATCGGTTCGTGAGCCAAGCCGCCGATAATCTACGCGGTTCTGCCGGGCTGATCCCGCCGTCGGAATTTGAAGCCGTCTGCCAGCGCATCGCCGAGGCCAAGGGCCAGTGCTATCTGGGCGGCGGCCGTTTCACCGATTTCCTGGCCGGTTACATGGAAGCGCATTTGCGGCTGATCCGCCCCGGCATGCGCCGCTTCGACGGCCGCCCGGCCACCCGCGCCGACCAGATGATCGATGTGCGCCCCGGCGACACCGCCATCCTGTTCGATGTGCGGCGCTATGATCCGAGCCTGCTCGAGGCCGCGGGGGAGCTGGCGGCGCGGCGGGCGCAGATCATCCTGATCACCGATGAATGGATGAGCCCGGTCTCGCGCTATGCCAAGCTGGTGCTGCCCTGCCGCACGGCGCTCGATCGCACATGGGACGCCAATGGGTCATTGTTCACGCTGGTCGAGGCGATCATTGCGCGGGTGACGGAACTTGCCTGGCCGATTGCCAGCAAGCGGATTGGCTCGATCGAGCCGGGTGGGGTGCCGTAGGGGGCATGTTCGGGCATCCGAGTACCCCCACCTAGCCTCCCCCTGATAGGGGGAGGGACCGCCTTGTGGTTTGAACGCGATCCAGTCCAAAGAGTGGAGAGATCCCTCCCCCTATCAGGGGGAGGCTAGGAGGGGGTATCCCCCTACTCACTCTTCTTCAGCCGCAAAAATGCATCCGCGCTCATCTTGATCTTGGGATCGATCTCCCCGATCGCCTTGGGGCTTTTGCCCTGAAAATCCAGGGTGTCGAGCACGGTGCGGATGACGTTGAGGCGGCCCCGGCGCTTGTCATTGGCGCGGATCACCGTCCAGGGGGCGTGCTTGCTGTCGGTGCGCTTGAGCATCACGTCGCGCGCTGCTGAATAGGCATCCCACTTGCCCAGGGCTTCGAGATCGATGGGCGAGAGCTTCCACACCTTGAGTGGATCGTGGCGGCGGTCATGGAAGCGCTTGAGCTGCATTTCCTGGCCGATCGATAGCCAGAATTTGAACAGGTGAATGCCATCGCGCGTGATGCGTTTTTCAAATTCGGGCGCTTCGTCCAGGAACGCCTCGGTCTGCTCGGGCGTGCAGAACCCCATTACCGGCTCCACGCCGGCTCTATTATACCAGGAGCGGTCGAACAGCACCGTCTCGCCCGCCGCCGGCAGCCAATCGACATAGCGCTGGAAATACCATTGCGTGCGCTCGCGATCATTGGGCTTGGGGAGCGCCGCGATCAGATTGTAGCGGGAATTGAGATTTTCGAGATAGGCCTTGATCGTGCCGCCCTTGCCGGCCGCGTCGCGCCCCTCGAACACGATCACCACGCGCTCGCCGCTTGCTTGCAGATGGGCCTGCAGCAGCACCAATTGCCGTTGCAGATTGTACATCTCGGCTTCATAAATCTTGCTGTCGAGCTTATCCTCGTAAGGGTAGCCGCCCGAACTCATGGCGTGCTTTTCAATGGCCTTGGGCAGGTCGGGATCTTCAATATCGAAGCCCTCGAAGGGATCGCTCATGGTTGTCGCTCCGTTGTCATCTTGAACGTGCTATGAAGCCGCCCTTGAGTGCAAGGGCCACGATGAAGCCCTCGATTCTGCATTGGCGCAATATGGACCAAAAGACCGCATCGCCGCCTGCTTCTGCCCTGACCCAGATCCTGGCGCGGCTCGGCGCTCAATCGAGCCTGCTGGCCGGGATTTTCGGGGTATTTGTTGCGCTGGTGCTGTTTGGCTGGCTGCCTCTATTGCCCGCCATTGTTGCCTTTCTCGCCATCGTCGCCGCCACGGCCCTGCTGCCCGTTGGCGTGGTGACGCTGACCAAGACCGTGCCGGCGCCGGCCGTGCCCCTGCTGGTGACCAATGAGCAGATCCCCATCACCGCCTTTGCCGATGCGCTGACCGATCCGTGCTTCGTGCTCGATAGGCGCGCCGTGGTGGTGCATGCCAATGCCGCGGCGCGGCGGCAATATACCAATGTGCTGCCGGGCAATCCGATTACCTTCTCGCTGCGCAATCCCGAACTGGTGCAGGCCATCGACGCGGTGATCCGCAGCGGCACGACCCGCACCATCGAGCTGCACGAAACACTGCCGTCCGAAACCTGGGACAAGGTGATCGTCGCGCCGCTGCGCCGCGAGGGCGCCGACTGGTTCGAGGACGAGGCCCGCCAATTGGTGGTGACCATGCAGAGCCTGACCGAGCTCAAGCGGGTCGACGCGCTGCGCAGCGATTTCATCGCCAATGCCAGCCACGAATTGCGCACGCCCCTGGCCTCGCTGCTGGGCTTTATCGATACTCTTTTGGGCCCGGCGGCCAAGGATGCGGCGGCGCGCGAAAAATTTCTCGGCATCATGCGCGGCCAGGCCGAGCGCATGAGCAAGCTGATCGACGATCTGCTCAGCCTCTCGCGCATCGAAATGCACCAGCATGTGCGTCCCACCGGCTCCATCGATCTGGCCGGCCTGTTGCGCGAAGTGCGCGAGGGGCTGATGACCCAGGCCAAGGCGGCCGAGCTCGATATCGTGCTCAGACTGCCATCGGGCACCGCCATGACCACGGGCGATCGCTCCCAGCTCTATGAAGTGTTCGAAAACCTGCTCGACAATGCGATCAAATATGGCGCCGATGGCAAGACCATCGAAGTCAGCCTGACGCCGGCGGGCCGGGCGGGTTTCCAGCATATGGTGACCGTGGTCGATCACGGGCCGGGCGTGGCGCCGGAATATGTGCCCCGCCTCACCGAGCGCTTCTACCGCATGGACGCCGATATCAGCCGCAAGAAAAAGGGCACGGGCCTGGGGCTCGCCATCGTCAAGCACATCGTCAACCGCCACCGCGGGCAGCTGGTCATTCGCAGCAAGGTGGGCGAGGGGATGCGCGTGGATGTGTTGCTGCCGTAGGGGGCGTTCCTTACGATAGTGTGGCAGATGCCGACCCCCCTCCACGGTGTCATTCCCGCGAAAGCGGGAACCCCAGTTTACTTTCTTGTATCCCAAACAGAGGTTCCCGCTTTCGCGGGAATGACACCGCGGTTGGGTGAGCTGGGTTGTGAATTGGCTGCTTCCGCGCAAACAAAAAGGGCGCCCCCGGCGCCCTCTTGTCATGTCCAGCTATGTCGCAACGCCTAGCGGCGCTTCTTGTCGACCTGGTGATAGGCGCGGCGCGAGTGGAATTCGCAATAGGGACCGCTTTCGAGGCTATGTTGCCCGCAGAAATAGAAGTCCTTGGTCAGCGGGTCCCCGATCGGCCACTTGCACGTGCTCTCGGTGAGCTGCAGCAGGTTGAGCCTCTTGTCTTCGGGAATGAAGAGTTCGGCCGCGGCCGGCGCGACATAAAGATTGGTCTCGATCTCGGGGCTTGCCGCCAGAGCGGTGGCGCCCATGGTCTGCGGGCGCGGCATGCTCATGCGGGCCTTGACGGCGCCGCCCATCATGCTGGAACCGCCACTGCCGGAGGAGAGGCTGGCCGAGGGGCTTGCCACCCGGCGCGGGGCGGGACGCGGCGCCGGACGGGCGCGCGGCGCGGTATTGGTGGGCTTGGCACGGGCCGAAAGCTTGAGGCGATGCACCTTGCCGATAACCGCATTGCGGGTAACGCCCTGACCCAGTTCCCCGGCGATCTGGCTGGCCGACAGGCCTTCCATCCAGAGCTTCTTCAAAGTTTCGACGCGCTCGTCAGTCCAGCCCGCCGCTTGTGCTCCTGAATCCATCGTCAAAACAGAATCCTTCATTGTGCTGCCAAATTGGACCTTGGCAGCCGTAAACTCTAGCGGTCGTATGTTAGGCGGGTCCGCCACACGAGATATCGTGTCCCCAACGATCAGGAGGATACGCCATGGGCTGAATCAGGATCAAGAGTCAGGGAAGGATATCCCCGAATATTCACTGGTTAAAATTGCCTTAACGATCATTGAGTCAAATCAGGCACTTGGGCCTGGAACATTGACTTATCTGACAAAAATGGCCTAACTCTGACCCGCAAACGCGCTGCGCAACGAGCGCGTTTTTGATTTTTGTGGCGCGAATGCCACGCCCCTCACAATTGTGCTTGCACCAGAAGGAATGACCATATGTCTGCGCTCTACGGCACCTATGCCCGGTCCGAACTCGCTTTCGAGCGGGGCGAAGGCATGCGCCTGTATGACCAGCATGGCCGATCCTATCTCGATTTCCATTCCGGCGTGGCCGTCAATGCCCTGGGCCATGGCGATGCCCATCTGGTCGCCGCACTCAAGGCAGCCGCCGAAAAGGTGTGGCACACGGCCAATACCTTCACCATTCCCGAGCAGGAACGGCTGGGCCAGCGGCTGGTGGATGCCACCTTTGCCGATGCGGTGTTTTTCACCAATTCGGGCGCCGAGGCCATCGAATGCGCCATCAAGACGGCACGGCATTATTTCTGGGCCAAGGGCCAGCCCGAGCGCTACGAGATTATTGCCTTCACCGGCTCCTTCCATGGCCGCACGCTCGGCACCATCGCCGCCGGCGGCAATCCCGATTATCTGCAGGGCTTCGGCCCCGCAGCACCTGGCTTCAAGCATGCCAAGCCGGGTGATCTCGACAGCGTCAAGGCGCTGATCACCCCGCAGACCTGCGCGATCCTGATCGAGCCGGTGCAGGGCGAGGGCGGCGTGACCGCCATGAGCCCCGAATTCATGCAGGGTCTGCGTAAGCTCTGCGACGAGAACGACATGCTGCTCGTGCTCGACGAAGTGCAGTGCGGCTATGGCCGGACCGGACGGTTCTTTGCCTATGAATGGAGCGGCATCACCCCCGATATCGTCGCGGTGGCCAAGGCCATTGGTGGCGGCTTCCCGCTCGGCGCATGCCTTGCCAAGGGCGACGTCGCGGCCTCCATGGTGCCCGGCACGCATGGCTCGACCTATGGCGGCAATCCGCTGGCTTCCACCATCGGCAATGCCGTGCTCGACCGGATTCTGGCGCCCGGCTTTATCGACCATGTCAACCAGATGGGCCAGAAGCTGGCCTGGCATTTGCAGCAATTGGCCCAGCGGTATCCCGACTACGTGCTCGAATTGCGCGGCAAGGGCCTGCTGGCCGGCATCAAGATCGCCCCGCCCGTGCGCGATCTGGTCTCCCGCCTGCGCGACGATCACCAGTTGCTGACCATTGCCGCCGGCGACAATGTGCTGCGGCTGCTGCCCCCGCTCATCGTCACCGAGGCTGACATTATCGAAGCTGTCGAGAAAATCGCCGCCGCTTTCGACGCGATCGAGGCCGAAACGGCGTCGGTTCCGGCGGTGGGGTAACATGACCTCCACCGTGTGGCATTTTGGGCGTCGACGACGCGGCTTGTTCCCTCCTCCCTGAATGGAGGAGGAGCAGACACGCGGCAATTTGCCGACCATATCAGCGTCACATAAGGAAACCCGGCCCATGACGACGACCGGCACACCAAACCATTTTCTCTCGATCGACGATTTCACCTATCCCGAACTGCGCGGCATGCTGGATGCCGCCGTCTCGCTCAAGGGGCGCCTCAAGGAAGGCGACCGGCCGCAATTGCTCAAGGACAAGGTCCTGGCGATGATTTTCGAGCGCCAGTCGACCCGCACCCGCGTGTCTTTCGATGTCGGCATGCGCCAATTGGGCGGGGAGACCATCATGCTCTCCGGCCAGGAAATGCAGCTGAGCCGCGAGGAAACCCTGTCCGATACGGCCAAGGTGCTCAGCCGCTATGTCGATGCGATCATGATCCGCATTCTCTCCCATGCCGATCTGCTCGACCTGGCCGAGGCGGCCACCGTGCCGGTGATCAACGGCCTGACGCGCCGCGCCCATCCCTGCCAGATCATGGCCGATCTGATGACCTTTGAAGAGCATCGCGGCAATATCAAAGGCGCCAAGGTCGCCTGGGTCGGCGACAGCAATAATGTGCTGCATTCCTGGGTGAATGCGGCCGAGCTGTTCGAATGTCACCTGACCATTGCCGTGCCGGATGAATATAGCCCGGAAAAGGACCTGATGCAGGATATCCGCCGGGCCGGCGACTATGTGAAGCTGATCGAAGACCCGCGCGAGGCGGTCGAGGGTGCGGACCTCGTCATCACCGACACCTGGGTGTCGATGGGCGATGTGGACGTGGCCGAACGCCGCCGGGTCTTGAAACCGTACCAGGTCAACACCAATTTGATGGCGCTGGCGGACAAAAACGCTCTTTTCATGCACGACCTGCCCGCCCATCGCGGGGACGAAGTGACCGACGAGGTGATCGACGGTCCCCAATCGGTCGTGTGGGACGAAGCCGAAAACCGCCTGCACGCCCAAAAAGCCATACTGTGCTGGGCCTTCGGGGTCGAAACGAACTAAACTGCTTCGATCTTCTGATCGGGACGGCCTGCAAATGGCGGTCTTCTGCGCAACCGGCGCTCACGTACCTATGTACGCTCCGCTCCGGTTCTCGAAGACCACCATTTTCGGCTCGTCCCAACCAGAAGCTCATCGCAGTTGCGGTGCCACCAACCGCCGTGTCGTCCGCGCGAAAGTGGGGACCTCCGTTTTGCTTGAACGGAATAAGAGGTTCCCGCGCGCCGGGAATGACACTGTTGTTGTGCGTGATGCGCTAGAACGTTTCGCCTTGAGGGTTTAGCCTCACGAAAGCCAAAAGAATGACGACGGATTCGACTGCAATGACCGAGAACCTGATGACTGCCCTGGGGCTCGACCGGCCGGAAACTGGCGATGACGCCGTCGTGCCGTTCACCCTCGACAAGCTCGACACACGCGGCCGCGCTGTCCGCCTGGGCGATGCGCTGGACACGATTTTGTCCCGCCACAATTACCCCGCCCCCGTAGCGCGCCTCTTGGGTGAAGCCGTGGTGCTGGCCGGGCTGATCGGTTCCTCCCTCAAATTCGAGGGCCGTTTCATCATGCAGACGCAGACCGATGGACCGGTCAACCTGATCGTGGTCGATTTCGACGCGCCCGACGGGCTGCGCGGCTATGCGCGCTTCGATCATGACGCGCTGGTCAAGGCGGCCGAAGAGGGCAGGACCCGTCCCGCCGACCTGCTCGGCAAGGGGCATCTGGCCATGACCATCGATCAGGGCCCGCATACCGAACGCTATCAGGGCATCGTCGCGCTCGAGGGCAATTCGCTTGAAGAGGTGGCGCATACCTATTTCATGCAGTCCGAGCAGATCCCCACCATGGTGCGGATCGCGGTGGCCGAATTCCAGCAAAAGGGCGATCATCGCCCCCATTGGCGCGCCGGTGGCGTGCTGATCCAGCACTTGCCCGAGCACGGCCTGTCCAGAATGGCGGACCTGCCCGGCGACGGCAATTTCGACAATCCGCACACTGCCGATCCCGACTTCGAGGAATCCGACGGCTGGAGCGAGGCCAAGGCCCTGTTGACCACGCTCGAAGACGTCGAACTGGCCGACCCGGACCTGTCGCCCGAACGGCTGCTGTTCCGGCTCTACCACGAGACGGGCGTGCGGGTGTTTTCGCCCCTGCCCATGGTCGAGCGCTGCACCTGCTCGGCTGACCGCATCGAGGATATGCTGGCGACGAGCTTCACCGCCGAAGATCGCGAAGAAATGGCGGTCGATGGCGAAATCGAAGTGGTCTGCGAGTTCTGCTCGACCGCCTACCACTTCAATCCGAACCAGTTCGGGACCAAGCACTGAGCGGCAACACGGCTAAACAGTAAGTGTAAATCGCTTTACTCGAACGGTCGCCATCTGGCGGCCGTTTCTTTTTGATCTGACAATAACTTAGCGCAGCTGGTGGCTTGCGTACCCGCTAAAATTTAGTCAGTATTTATGCGGATCGACCGGGCAAAGGGGGCTGTGCCAGGTGAACGCGACAAGCATGACATGCGCGCGACGAAGACGCTTGGACTATGGGTGGCAACGCCGATGAGCTGAGCTCATGTCGCCCGCCCAAAGCCTGATCCAGGCCGTTCTGGCAGAGCATTGTCCCGATGCGGCCACGGCGCAGCGCGTGCTCGAGACGGCGCTGGAACGCGAGGTCGATCCGCTGCGCTATTGCGCCGCGAGCCTGGGGATCGGGGAAACCCTCGTCATGGAGCGCGCGGCGCGCTGGGCCGGCTTTGCCTTTTACGACACGGTGCCCATCCATTTGCGCGGCCAGACGACCCCGACCCGGCTCGAAGCACTGGCGGAAGTCCGCTTGTTCCGCGTCACCCTGTTCGACACGGAAATTGCCTTCAGCGCCCCCGATTTCTTCGGCATGCTGCGGCTGCAGGCGCGGCGGCTCGACAATCCCGATCTGGCCCGGCGGCTCTGCCTCGTGCCTGAAAGCGCGCTGCGCGATTATCTGGTGCGGGCGGCTGCGCCGGCTTTGGTCGATGGCGCGAGGCAAAACCTGACCCGGCGCTGGCCCTATGCCGCCGCCCAACTCGAACTGACCGTGCCGGCGCGCAATATCTTTGTCGGCCTGGCGCTGGCTTTGTTCTGCTTGGTCTTGCTGGCGCCGCATACCGGCGAGGTCTGGCTTTTGCCGGTCTGGGCCTTGCTGTTGCTGGGACCGGCTTTTATCCGCCTGGCGGCGCTCGGCGTGTCCAATCCGCCTCGGCCGTCGGCCAAACATCCGCCTGATCCGGCCGAATTGCCCATCTATAGCGTGCTGGTGCCGCTGCGCGACGAGGCCCATATGGTGCCCCAATTGTTCCGCGCGCTGGGCGCCTTGCGCTATCCGGCCTTATGTATCAAACGCACCAAGGGAATAGCTGTTTGTAATCGCTTGTAGTGCTATTGTCTATCTATGAGCGACACACCACAGGTTATAAACACGCTGCGCACCAAGGCCGATAGGCTGGCCGCGCACATCGTCACCCTAGAGGCTGAGATAGAGGCGGCACGGCGGGCGTTGGCGAACGTCAACGCGACCATTGTGCTGTTTGAGAAGCCCGACGCCACAAGCGCTCATCCGGTGCTGATGGACGTGAACCGGCTGTTCAAGCGCCGGGAAATTGGCTTGCTATGCGCAGAAGCGTTGAAGGCAGGGCCGATGGATACGCGCCAACTTGCGGCCTACGTCATCGCTGCCAAGGGTTTTGACAGCGATGATAGACACCTGCGCACGGCCATTGCGTATCGGATTGTGCAAGCGCTACGATTGCAAGAGAAGCGACGCAGTGCCATAGAGCGCGCATCTAAGAACGCGAACGTTATCACGTGGCGTTTAGCTTAGCGTACAGACAGAACGTGCAGGGAACAGAACATTAAATCGCGTATCCGTGTACATGTTAACCATTGCGCAAGCGGAACGCAGATAGTATCTACTCGTTCGTACTAGGCGCATCTGAGGTGAGAACGGCCTACTCACACACCCGCAAGGGTCAGTAGCCGCAAGGTGAAGAGATCTAGGGATTTGGCATCCTGGCTATGCGCACGAGGAGCCCCGCGAGAGCGGGGTTTTTTGTTACACAAAAATCAAATGACCCTTTTTGACTCGGTTGTTCATAGTTACGCCTGAGATTGGGTATGTGCTCGTTGCCATGTAGATACCGCTGCTGGTCGGCTTAATGCACACCGCGACCAAAATGATCAGACCTTGGTCGTCAATTTCTTTAACTAGCTCGAATCCTGAATTCACGTGGTGGGGTGATTGCCCGACCAGTGACGGCGTTTCCACGACCTCCGAGAGGTACGGATGACATAGATCGAACTCAGCAGGGTGGCTCTTGATCGCGTGTTTCTGGGCCGGGATAGACATAAGCACTTGCCCGTCGGGAAGCATCAGCCCGAATTGCTTCAGTTGGATAGTGGGAAGCTCGCCAAGGAAAAGTGGCTGGAGTTTAACCGGTTGGGACAACATCTACTCTCGTGAACACGTCGCACAAACTAGGGCTTACTGCGCCCGTTGCCAATAACCAGCCCAATTCCGGCTGACCGGATGCACCATGACGTTCGCCACTACGGCATTGGCATTGTCGCCATTCGAGCGGCGGCGATGATCCTCAAGCCAAGCGGCATGGGCGCTGTACTGGTGCAGGTACTTGGGCGAAACGCCGTGGTGCTGGCCGTTGACCATGCGGCGCAGGCGGGAAAAGAAGCTCTCGACCTGATTGGTGTTGGCGCCGTCCTGCGAGTAAGCCTCGCTGTGATTGATGCGGCCAGTAGTCCAACCTTCGTGCAGGCGGTCCCAATGGCTGGCTTCGTCGGCATAGATCACCGACTTGCGGGAGACGACCTGTGAGGCAATCTCAACGCCATGAGCTTCGGTCGGGCGAACGAACGTCAGGGTACGCCCTTTGCGCTGGCGAAGGGCCACCACGACGCGCCGGGTGCCGGTCTGGTGCCGGGCAAGGCGACGGTCAATCCGTTCGTCCTTGAGGTTCGTTGGGCGGATATAGCCACCGAAGTAAGCACCGTCGATTTCGACCTCACCGTCCAGAGTGTGGCCAATGACTTCGGCGGCAAGGGCTTCGCGCAGCTTGTGTGACAGGACGAATGCCGTCTTGTACTGGCAATCCAAATCGCGGCTAAGCTGCAAGGCCGAAAGGCCCTTCACAGCGTTGACGAAAATGCAGATCGCGGCCAGCAGATCGACAAACGCCATCTTGCGGCTGGCGAAGATGGTGCCGCTGGTGACGCTGAACTGATGCAGGCAACCTGCGCACTTGAACTTGCGGCGGGTGGTGATTTCATAGCTCTCAACCGAACCGCACTTCGGGCAAACGGCGTGGCCTTCGTTCGCAGCCCAACGAATGGACTTGAACGTCTCATAGGCGGCTTCTTCGCCACCCTTGTAGACTTCCTTGATGGACAGGGTGCGAGCCGCTGCCGAAAGAAGGAAATGCTGCGCCATTTGTCATCGTCTCCGATACTTATGTATCGGATATAGTACGTTGACGTACTGGATGCAAGGGCCTATGTAATCATTTACGATACATTTTGTATCGCGGGCGATTACATGGTTGAAAAAACAGACTATGAGCTAAAGGCAGCAAACCTCCTGAAGGCTGAGTTGAAGCGCAAGGGCGTGACCTACGCCCAGCTCGTAGACAGGCTTGCAGCAATAGGCGTTGACGAGAAAGAGGCCAACGTGCGCAATAAGCTCTCTCGGGGCAAATTTACGGCGGCGTACTTCCTGCAATGTCTGGCAGCTATAGAGACGACCGACCTGCGCTTATAGCTTTAGGGCTCACTCTTGCCGCTATCGTGTTTATTGCCTTTTTCGAGACGGGGGCGCGTTACTCGGTCCACCGTGAGCCACCCCAGACCAGCAAGCAGAGCATACAAGAAAACGCCGAAGGCGATGTCCCGCAAATTGTACCCAGCGCGGACGACTTCAGCTTTTGGGAAGACCCGTTCCCGCAGTGGGCTATGGCTGTACTGGCCGCATTTGCTACGGGGGCCAGCTTCTGGGCAATCTTCGAGGTTCGCAGAACTTTCGGGGAGACCAGGCGTACGGCAGACGCTGGCATAAAGGCTGCTGAAGCTGCCCAACAGGCAAACGCCATCGCAGAACGTGGCCAGCGTCCCTACGTGTTCGTCGAAAACGCCACCACCAACCGCATTAGCGCTGATAACCTTCTGCGGTGGGACTTCACCATCAAGAACTATGGGGCGTCCCCGGCCATTCTCACCCGGATACAAACTTGGACCCAGTTCGCTCCTGAGTTCTCGTTTAAAGAGCACAACTGGGCACAAGATGACTCTGTCAGCATCGTTCTGAGTGCAACCGCCGAACACGCGGGAAGTGCTGTGCTGCTGGGGTACATTCCTGCGCTCATGCAATTGCCAGTCATCGAAGGAGACGCCCATAATCAAGCTTGGCGCTCCCAGATGGGCGAGCAGGTCAGTCAGTTCCTGAACGGCGACGCCTATATTTTCCTCGTTGCGCGAGTTGAGTATCGAGACGTGTCCAGCAGAAAGTTCGAGCGGTGTGCTTGCTTCCGCCACTCCTTCGCTGGCCCACAATACCAACAGTACGGCAACAATTTGCTGAACTACGACCGTGAGCTTGCTTAGCGGCCTCACGATTCGCCACCGGCTTGGTGCGTTTGATACATAAGGCCGGCGCTATCCACCGGAAAAGCTCGACATCAAATTCGTGGTCGAGGATTGCTCGGTGGCAACGCTCGAGGCGGTGCGGCGGCACTTGGGCGATCCGCGCTTTTCGCTGCTGGCGGTGCCCGATGCCTTGCCGCGCACCAAGCCCAAGGCGCTCGATTTCGCCCTGCCGCTCTGCCAGGGCGAACTGGTCGTGGTTTACGATGCCGAAGATACGCCCGAGCCCGATCAGCTCTGGCTGGTGGCGCAACGCTTTGCCGATGCGCCGGATATCGAATGCATCCAGGCGCAATTGGTGATCGACAATGGCGGGGAGAATTGGCTGGCCGGCATGTTCGCCGCCGAATATGCGGGCCTGTTCACCGTTCTATTGCCCGCCTTGGCCAAATGGGGGCTGGTGGCACCCTTGGGCGGCACCTCAAACCACTTCCGGCTGGCCACCCTGCGCGCCTTAGGTGGCTGGGACGCGTTCAACGTCACCGAAGATGCCGATCTGGGTGTGCGGCTGGCCCGGCGCGGCCACCGCGTCGATGTCATCGCCTTGGCCACACTGGAGGAAGCCCCGGTCGCGCTGGCGACCTGGATGGGGCAGCGCACCCGCTGGATCAAGGGCTGGATGCAGACCCTGATTGTGCATAATCGCCGACCGCTGCAATTGCTCGCCGATCTCGGCTGGCGCCGCATGTTGGCTTTTGAGGTGCTGGTGCTTGGCATGATCCTGGCGCCGCTGCTGCATAGCGCGCTGATCCTGCTGCTGCTGGGGCGATTGGGACTGGGCGAACCGCTGATGGATAGCGACGGGCTATGGTCCTGGGCCTGCCTGATTGCGCTGGGCATCGGCTCCGGCTCGGCCATTGTTGTCAATATGGCGGGCCTGGTCCGCCAGCGCCGATTTGCCCTGCTGGCTATCCAATTGAGCTTGCCGCTCTATTGGTTGCTCGTAGCCTGGGCGACCATACGGGCGCTTTACGCTTTGGCCAGAAGCCCGTTCGACTGGGCCAAGACCACCCATCGCGGCGTCAATCGCACCCTGTCGGGCAGCGAAGTTCCGGCGGGCGCCGAAGAAGTGCCGGCGATCGCCGAGTAAGGCGTCCCGCGCTCCATATTTCGCGAACACGGCTCGCCGCACGATAATTTTTCCCGTTTGCCGCCGCAGAGAAAAGCCCAGCCCTCGCAAAACACGACTGAGCTGATAGGGTTTATATGGGAACTTAACTCAGGGAGGGCCCGATGCAGGCCACCACATTCAAGGCGACCAAACTTCTGGCCTATGCCGCGCTGGCGGCTTCGCTCACGCTAGGCTTTGCAGTCACCACCCATGCCCAGGACCGCACCATCATCAATGTGAGCTACGATCCGACACGCGAGCTCTATCAGCAGTTCAACCAGGCCTTCATCGCCCATTGGCAAGAAACCAAGGGCGAGACCGTGGCCGTCCAGACCACCCATGGCGGCTCCGGCGCCCAGGCTCGTACCGTCATCGATGGTCTCGAAGCCGATGTGGTGACCCTGGCGCTCGAAAGCGACATCAACGCCATCTCCGACGCCGATCCGACGTTGATCCCGGAAAACTGGCGGGGCACGTTTGAGAACAACAACGCCCCCTATACCTCGACCATCGTTTTCCTGGTCCGCAAGGGTAACCCCAAGGGTATCCAGGACTGGGGCGACCTGACCAAGGATGGCGTCGAAGTCATCACGCCCAATCCGAAAACCTCGGGCGGTGCTCGCTGGAACCTGCTGGCCGGTTGGGCCTGGGCCAAGGCGCAGCCCGGCGGCAGCGATGAAACCGCCAAAGCCTACATCACCGATCTCTATAAGCACGTCCCCGTGCTCGATACCGGCGCCCGTGGTTCCACCACCACCTTCGTGCAGCGCGGCATTGGTGACGTCCTCCTGGCCTGGGAAAACGAAGCCTACCTCGCTCTCGAGGAACTCGGCCCCGACGCCTTCGACATCGTCACCCCCTCGGTCTCCATCCTGGCCGAACCGCCAGTGGCTCTCGTTGTCGGCAATGCCGAAAAGAAGGGCAATACCGACGTCGCCACGGCCTATCTGGAATATCTCTATTCCGACGAAGGCCAGGCCATTGCGGCGGCCAATTACTACCGTCCGTTCAAGCCCGAAGCCGCCGCCCCTGAGGACATCGCCCGCTTTGGCGAGGTGAATCTCGTCACCATCGAGGACTTCGGCGGCTGGCGCAAAGCCCAACCCGAATTCTTCGGCGATGGCGGTGTGTTCGACCAGATCTATGCCGGCCCGACCCAGTAACCAGCCTGCTCCGGCCCGCGTCGAGCGGGCCGGCCTCTGCCCAATCGAGACCACCGACCAGGCCACAGGTCCGCTGGAACGGACCGCAACTCAGGAGTGAAGACGATGGTGCATTTCTTCGGTATTTTGAATCCAGATTTCGGCCCGCGCGTTGCCACGGCCGATGCCCCGCTCAAGGCCGGGTTCTTTGGCGGCGAACCATCGGCCATCCTGCCCAGCCGGTCGGAGATGGATGCCGATTTTCTCGCCGGCAAGCGGCCCGAACCGGCCGATGAAGTCGATGACGACGAATTGCGCTTCGTGCGCTTCTGCCTGCCGCCCCATCTCTGAGGCGGGGTCATGTCCGCGACCACGCTGATCGTGCCGGGCCTGCACGGCTCGGACGGCGAGCATTGGCAGGCCCAATGGCGCAGCGATCATCCCGACGCCATTCTGGTTGAACAGGCCGATTGGTCTAACCCTGAGGCGGATCGCTGGCTGGCCAATCTCGAAGCGGCCGTCATCGCCCACCCGCAGGCGCTGATCGTGGCGCATAGCCTGGGAAGCGTGCTGACGGCGCGGCTGGCGCGCAGCCGGGTTGCTCCATTGGTTGCGGGCGCCTTGCTGGTGGCTCCGGCCGATATCACCCGCACCGAAGGCCTGCACAAACGAAGCTATGAATTCGGCGATATGCCGCAGGATGCATTGCCATTTCCCGCGCTCGTGGTGGCGAGCCGAGATGATATCTATATGCCGTTCGACAAGGCGCGCGATCTGGCTACGGCCTGGGGCGCTCCGCTGCATGATCTGGGTTATGCTGGTCACATCAATATTGCGAGCGGCTACGGCCGCTGGCCGGCGGGATACGCCCTGGCGGCCCGATTGGCTGATTGCCGCAGCCCGGCAACAGCCTGAATTTTCGCGGAGGGGCGAATATGAGTAATCACCAGAACGGCCGGCCATCGGTGACCATTATCGGCGGCGGCGCCAGCGGCGTGTTGCTGGCCGCCCATTTGCTGCGCGACCCGGAAACCGATATCCGCGTGACGCTGGTCGAGCGGCGCGGTGAATTCGGGCAGGGCGTGGCCTATTCGGCCAATCAGCGCGACCACAAGGTCAATGTGCCGGCCCGCGGCATGAGCGCCTTCGCCGATGACCCGGAGCATTTCTGGCGCTGGCTGCAGACCCGCGGCTATCCGGCTGCGCGCGGTTCCTGGGTCTTCGTGCCGCGCCGGCTCTATGGCGCCTATCTCGAGGATGTGCTGCGCCAGGCCGGGCAATCCAAGCTGGGCCGGCTGATCGTGCTGTCCGAGGAAGCCGTGGCCGTGCATGAAGGCAAGAACGGCGTCGAAACGGTGCTGGCCAATGGCACGAGCCTGATCAGCCGCACGGTCGTGTTGGCGGTGGGCCACGAAACCCAGCCGGCCCGCGGCAAGGGCATTGCGGTGCGTGTCGGTTCGGAGCGCGACACCCCGCTCGATCCCAATGCCGAGGTGATCATTCTGGGTTCGGGCCTCAGCATGGTGGATGCCTGGCTCTCGCTGGCCGATGCTGAGCATCAGGGCACCATCACTGTGGTGTCGCGCAATGGCCTGCTGCCCAAGGGCCATCGCGAACTTTCGCCCATCAGCATGGACGCGGCCGACGTGCCCTTTGGCAGCAGCCTGCCCTATTTCCTGCGCTGGTTCCGCGACCTGGCCGACGATATCGAGCGTGATGGCGGCGATTGGCGGAGCCTCGTCGATGGGCTGCGGCCGTTCAATCAGCGCATCTGGCAAAGCTGGTCCACCCATACCAGGCGGCAATTCCTGCGCCATCTGCGGCCGTGGTGGAATATCCATCGCCACCGCCTGCCGCCCGAATTGCATGAGCGCATGGACCGCGCGGTGGCGCGCGGCCAGGTGCAATTGGTGGCCGGGGAATTCCTTGATCTGGAACGGCGCGGCAGTGGCGTGCGCGCCTTTGTCCGTCCGCGCGGCACCCAGGAACGCCGTACTATGGATGTGGCGCGTGTCTATGATTGCGGTGGGGTCAGCGTCGATGTCTCGGCCAGCTCCAACCCCGTGGTGCGCGAATTGGTGGCCAACGGCCTGGCAAGGCCCGATGTGCTGCATATCGGGCTCGACGTGGATGAGCACTGTGCCGTGGTCGACGCCGATGGCAAGCCGTCGCGCCATCTCCTGGCGGTAGGACCGCTGACGCGGGGCCGGTTCTTTGAAATCGAGGCCGTGCCGGACATTCGCGTGCAATGCGCCGGCATTGCCAAGCAGATCCTGGCGCAGCACTAACTTGACGAGCTAAGTCATAATATATAGCACCCGGTCTTGACGACGGAAGGGGTGCGCGATGACCAGGATGTTTCATGAGGCTAGGCTTGTCGGCCGCCAGGTGCTTTCGCCGGGCATGCTGCGGCTGACCTTTGGCGGGCCGGGCCTGGCGGAGTGGAAAACCACCGGCATTGGCGACGAATATCTGCGCCTCTTCTTCCCCAACGAAAAGACCGGCAAGCTGCATTTGCCTGAGATCAGCGAAGATGGCCGCTGGACCTATCCCGATGGGCAGGACGCCATCCGCTGCTCCACCTACACCATCCGCCGCCACGATGCGGCCAAGGGCCAGATCGATATCGATTTCGTCATCCATGAAGGCGGGCTCGCCAGCGAATGGGCGCAGCGGGCGCAAGTGGGTGAGGTGATCACCATCAACAATCCGCGCGGGCTTTATACCCCGCCCGCCGATACGAGCTGGCAATTGCTGGTTTCCGACGCGACCGGCCTGCCGGCACTGTCGCGGCTCCTGGAGCAGACGCCGGCCCATATCGAAACCCGCGCCTTTATCGAAGTGGCGGAGGGTAGCCACGAATTGGATCTGCCGCGCCATCCCAAGGCGACAGTGACGTGGCTGCATGGCAGCGGCAATGGCGTGGCGCCCAGCCGGCTTGAAGACGTGGTCCGCGCCGTGCCCATGCCCAAGGCGCCCGGCTATCTCTGGGTGGCGGGCGAACAGAAGACCGTCCGCGCCATCCGCAAATATGCTCGCAAGGAACTGGGCCTGCCTGCTGAGCGCTACGAGCTGGTCGCCTATTGGATCCACGAAGGCGAAGACTGGGAAGCCAAATTCGCTGCGCTCGATCCGGCGCTAAAGGCTCGCATCGACGCCGCCTGGCATTCGGGCCGTGACCCGGAAGAGGTGCGGGATGAATATGAGGCGACGCTGGAGAAGCACGGGCTTTAGGCTGGGCGTCCGCCCCAAATCCCCCCGGCCCGCATCACTCCATCGGCAAACTTGAACCCGCCCGGCCGATCCGCCGCCAGCAGCAGCGCGCCATCGAGATCGCACCAATCGGCCTGCCCGGCCAACAATGCCGCCGGGGCCATGGAGAGTGATGTCGCCACCATGCACCCCACCATGATCTTGAGATTTTTGGCCTTGCCCGCCCGAACCAGGTCGAGCGCCTCGGTCAGCCCGCCCGTCTTGTCCAGCTTCACATTGACCGCGTCATAGCGGCCGACCAGCGTGCCCAAAGTGGCCAGCCCGTGCGCGCTTTCATCGGCACAGATCGGCACCAGATGCTCTATATCTGCCAGCGCCGCATCGTTACCAGCGGGCAGGGGCTGTTCCACGAGCTCAATCCCCACCGCGCGACAGGCCAGCAAATTGGCCGCCAGATCATCCGGCACCCAGGCCTCATTGGCATCCACCACCAGCCGCGCCTGTGGCACCGCTTCGCGCACCGCCGCCAGCCGCTCCCGGTCTCCCACACCACCCAGTTTGAGTTTGAGCAGCGGATAATCACGCGCCGCTCGCGCTGCTGTAGCCATCGCCTCAGGCGTTCCAAGGCTGATCGTATAGGCGGTGACGATGCTTTCCGGCATGCTCACGCCCGCCAGTTCCGCAACGCTGACCCCGGCCAGCTTGGCCTCCAGTTCCCAGAACGCACAATCGATGGCATTGCGCGCCGCGCCCGGGGGCAGCGCGCTCTGCAACCCCGCCCGGTCCAACCCATTGGCGATGGCCGGTGCCAGTGCTTCGATGGCCGCGACAGTCTGCGCCATGCTCTCGCCATAGCGGGCATAAGGTACGCATTCGCCTTGGCCGACCTGCCCATCGCGCGTCAGGGTGACCCGCACCACGTCGGCCACAGTCTTGGAGCCGCGCGAAATGGTGAATGTGCCGGCGATGGCAAACTGCTCGGCAAAGACGTTCAGTTTCGTCGTCATGACGGCTCCCCAGTAGACCTCATCCTGAGCGTGTCGAAGGACGAGGCCGTGGCAATATCTCGGGCACGACCTCGTGGTTCGACAGGCTCACCATGAGGTCTACTGCGTTCAACTCGCCTTGCGCAGGCGCGGATCGAGCGTGTCGCGCAATGCATCACCCAAGAGGTTAAAGCCAAACGACAGGAACAGGATCGCAAAGCCCGCGAACACCGCCGGCCATGGTGCCAGCAGCAGGAAGTTGCGGCCCTCGGAGAGCATCAGCCCCAGCGAGGGGATCGGCGGCTGCGAGCCGAGGCCGAGGAAGGACAGCGACGCCTCGACCAGAATGGCCGCACTCAGCAACAGGCTCGTCTGCACCAGCACGACCGAAGCCAGGTTGGGCAGCAGGTGCAGGAAGATGATACGGAAATCTGAAGCGCCGATAGCCTTGGCGCAGTTGACATATTCGCTCTCGCAAATGACCAAAGCCGGCCCGCGCAGCAGCCGCGCAAAGATCGGCGCATAGACAATGGCAATGGCAATCGCCGCGCTCCAGGCGCTCGGCCCCAGAATGGCGATGACGCCAATGGCCAAGAGCATGATGGGAAAGGCGAACAGGATATCCATCAGCCGCATGACGATGCGCTCGAACCAGCCGCGATAATAGGCGGCGAGCATGCCCAGCGTGCCGCCCAGCACCAGCGCCAGCACCACGGCGGTCACGCAGGTCAGCAACGACGCGCGATAGCCATAGACGATGCGCGACAGCACATCCCGGCCCAATTGGTCGGTGCCCAGGAAATTGAGCAGGTTTGGGCCCTTCATGCGTTGCACGATGACCTGCGCATAAGGGTCCTGCAGGCCCAGGACGGGCGCGAAAATAGCGCCCAGAACCTGCAGCGCCACCAGCGCCACGGCAAAGGAGAGGAGCTTATTGCGGCGGATGGAGGCGATCATTTCGACACCCGGGGGTCGATCACGGCATAGAGCAGGTCGACCAGGAAATTGACGATGACGAAACTGGCGGTGAGCACCAGAATGGAGGCCTGCACCAGCGGATAATTACGCTCGGAAATCGCACCCAGCACCAGCCGGCCCAGTCCGGGAATGGCAAACACCTGCTCGATGACAATGGCGCCGCCGAGCAGATATCCCGCCGAAACACCGACACTGGTGATGAAGGGGATCAGCGCATTGCGCAGCGCATGCTTGTAGATGATGCGCCGGCGATCGGCCCCCTTGGCCTTGGCGGTGCGGATATAGTCCTGGCTCAAGGCATCGAGCATGGCCGAGCGCACCAGCCGCGACAGGTTCGCCAGCATGGGCAGCGACAGCGCGATCACCGGCAGCACCATGCGCTGCAGATTGCCCAAGGGGTCCTGGGTGAACGGTACATAGCCCAGCGCCTGCACGCCGGGCAGCAGCTTGGAGACGAGGAAAATCGACACGATCCCCAGCCAGAATGAGGGAATGGTGAGCCCAGCAATCGCCCCGATGCGCACCGCCACTTCGGAGGCATTGCCGCGTGCCTGCGCCATGAAAGCGCCCAGCGGAATGGAGAGGCCCGCGCCGACCAGGATCGACAGCAGGGTCAATTCAATCGTGGGCCACATATTGGCGGCAATCTCGTCCAGCACCGGCCGCCCGGTCCAGATCGAGGTGCCGAAATCGCCCCGCAATATGCCCCAGATCCATTGCCCATATTGCTGGAAGAGGGGCAGATCGAGCCCCAGCCGGCTGCGCAGCGCGGCGACGCGCTCGGGCGTCACCTCGGTATTGGCGCCCAGCACAATGGTCACGGCATCGCCCGGGATCAGCCGGATCATCAGGAAAACGACGATCGAAATGCCGAACAGCACGACACCAAGGTCGATCAGCCGGCCGATCCAGAAGCGCTGCGCCATATTTTTGGAACCTGAGGAAGAAGGCCGGCGCCGCTGGGGCGCCGGCTTGAGGGACTATTCCGCCTTGGTCGTATTGACCAGGCTGGTCAGCCGCCCATTCGGGAAGATTTCAAAGCCTTCCACGCCATTGGCGACGGCGGTGTAGAGCGTGCCATAGGCGATATGTGCGGCCGGGCCGTCACAGGCGAGTTTTGCCTGCACCTGATCGTAGATCGCCTTGCGGGCGGCCGGGTCGGTCTCGGCGCGACCCTCATCGAGCCACGTGTCGATTTCGGGGTCGTCATATTTGAACACATTGGTCGAGCCGCCGCCGCGGAAGGTGCGGTAGAAATATTCGTCCGGATCGGGGCTGCCGCCATTGGCGGAGATGAAGGTGTCGAAGTCCGAATTCTTCCAGGATTGGACGAAATCGCCGATTTCCTGGGTGACGAGGCTCACTTCGATGCCGCCGGCCGCCAGTTGCTGCTGCACCACCTGGGCGATGTCGCGCGTATCCTGGCGCGGCAGCACATTCATGCTGACCTTGAGCGGGGTGGTGACCCCAGCCTCGGCCAGCAGCGCCTTGGCCCCTTCAACGTCCTGCGTGTAGCAGGCGTAAGTTGAGGGATCGACGGCCCAATTGACCAGGGCCGGCGAGAGCGGGCCGGCCGGAACGCCCGAGCCGAACAAAGCCGCGTCGATGATTTCCTGCCGGTTGAGCAGCATGTTGATCGCCGTGCGCACCTTGGGATTGGTGAAGGGCTCGCGGCTGACATTCATGCCGAGCAGCGTATAGGCGATGTCGCGGGTTTCCTGCACCGTCACATTGGGCTGGCCCTGCAATTGCAGCGCCGTGGCCGGATCGATGCCGGGCAGCAGGTCATATTCCCCGCTGGTGACGCCCACCTGGCGGGTTGCCGATTCCGGCACGAAATTGAACTTCACGCCATCGAGCTTGGGCAGGCCAGCGAGGTAATAATCCTCGTTCTTGGTGAGCCCGATAAAGCCATTGGGCTGCCATTCGGCAAACTTGAACGGCCCGGTGCCGATCGGGGTCTGCTGCAGGCCCTCGACATTGGTTTCGACCTCGGCCGGCACAATGGCAATGCCCGAAAGCGAGGTCAGGATCGGCGCAAAGGGCGCATCCAGCGTGAACTTGATCGTCGTCGGATCGACAACTTCAATGCCGGTGATCGGGGTCACGCGGCTGGCCAGCGGGGAAGCAACGGCCGCCGATTGCACGCGGCGGATCGAGGCGGCAACGTCTTCGGCATCCATGTCCGAACCGTCATGGAATTTGACGCCGCTGCGCAACTTGAATGTATAGCTCAGCCCGTCTGGCGAAATCTCCCAGCTTTCCGCCAGCCCTGGCACCACGGCAAGGTTCTTGTCGATGGCCGTCAGCCCCTCATAGATATTGGACTGCACGATCACTACCGAATTGAATGCGGTGATCAGATGCGGGTCGAGCCCGGCCGGCGATGAATCGATCGCGACATTCAGAGTGGCCGCCGACGCCATCCCCGTCAGCAGCGTAGTGGCCAGAAGCGTGGCCAGGGTCTTTCTCAACGACATTGTTCCCTCCAGGAAGCGATGAGTGACGCGATTGGTACTTAAAATCTAAGTCCAATATAAAACCAGTCTGGACTTTTGTGACGCTATGGTACTAACTCGTCAAGCGCTAGTAAGCGCGAAACCTCGTAAATCCCTGTCTTTCCGGCAGATTTGCATTCGACTTTCGGCGGAGTGGTCATGCCGGCAGAGGCACTGCTGACTATTGAGGATTTGCGGATTTCCGCTGGTGGCCGTCCGGTCATCGAAGGGGTGTCGCTCGAGATCAAGGCTGGCGAAATGCTGGGCCTGGTCGGGGAATCGGGCTGCGGCAAATCGGTGACTGCGCTCTCCATCATGCGGCTCTTGGCCGAGCCGCCCATGCATATCGATGGCGGCTCCATCCGCTATGACGGGCAGGACATTCTGGCGCTGGACGAACGCGCGCTCGAACGCTTGCGCGGCGACCGCATCGCCATGATTTTTCAGGAGCCGATGACCTCGCTCAATCCGGTTTTTACCGTTGGCGACCAGATTTCCGAAGTCGTGCTGCTGCATCGCGATGTGTCGCGCCAGGTTGCCGATGCCCGCGCCGTGGAACTCCTGACCCGCGTCGGCATTCCCGCGCCCGCCGCTGCCATGGGGCGTTATCCGCATCAGCTCTCCGGTGGCCAGCGCCAGCGGGTGATGATCGCCATGGCGCTCGCCTGCGACCCGAGCCTGCTGGTTGCCGACGAGCCGACCACCGCGCTTGACGTGACCGTGCAGGCGCAAATTCTCGATCTCATCGATGATCTGCGCCGCGAGACCGGCATGGCCGTGTTGCTGATCACCCATGACCTCGGCGTCGTCTCGCAATATTGCGACCGGGTCGCGGTCATGTATGGCGGGCGCGTGGTCGAACAGGCGCCGTCGGCCGAACTCTTCGCCCATCCGCGCCATCGCTATACCGAGGCCCTGCTGGCGACCATTCCGGCCTCCAACCCGCCCGGCACACGGCTCCCCGCCATTTCCGGCACGGTCCCGTCGCCCGGCAAGCGGCCCAATGGCTGCACCTTCCACCCGCGCTGCCACGCAACCGTCGCGCGCTGCTCGGTGGACATGCCGGACCTGGTGGGCGAGGCTCACCTGATCCGTTGCTGGAACCCGGCATCATGAGCCTGCTCGAACTCGACAATCTCTCCAAGACCTATCCCGGTGGCGTGCGTGCGGTGTCCGAAGTCTCGCTCACCATCGAGGCCGGCGAAGTGCTGGGGGTCGTGGGGGAGTCCGGCTGCGGCAAATCCACCCTGGGCCGCACGCTGTTGCGGCTGATCGAGCCCAGCGGCGGCTCGATCCATTTTGCGGGGCGCGATCTCACCAAGCTGAGCCGCCACGATATGAAAGCGGTGCGCCGCGACCTGCAGGTGATCTTTCAGGACCCCTTCGGCTCGCTCAATCCGCGCCATACCGTGGGCTATATCATTGCCGAACCGCTGGTCGTGCATCACGTCGGCGACCGGCAGGCGCGGGCCAGGCGCGTCGCTGAATTGCTCAACATTGTCGGCTTGCCCGAAGACGCTGCCAGCCGTTATCCGCACGAATTTTCCGGCGGCCAGCGCCAGCGCATCGCCATTGCTCGCGCTTTGGCGCTCGAACCCAAACTGCTGGTGGCCGACGAGGCCGTGTCGGCGCTGGACGTTTCGATCCAGAGCCAGATCATCAATCTGATCGCCGAACTGCGCCAGAAGATGAACCTGGCGATCCTGTTCATCAGCCATGATCTGTCGGTCATCCGCCATGTCAGCGACCGCATCGCCGTCATGTATCTGGGCCGCATTGTCGAGATCGGACCGACCGAAGCGATCATGACTGCGCCCAAGCATCCCTATACGCAGGCGCTGCTCTCTGCCGTGCCGCGACCGGGCGTGACGCGGGCCGATCGTGTGGTGCTCAAGGGCGAATTGCCGGACCCCGCTAATCCGCCCGCCGGCTGCGCCTTTCACACCCGCTGCCCCAAGGTCATGGATATCTGCCACACCAAGCGGCCCGTGCTGGCCGCGCCGGGCGGAACGCTTGCCGGAGACGTCGCATGCCACCTCTATCCCTGACTTTTGAGCGCGCCTTCGCCCCGCTTGAGGCCGCTGTGGCCGCCGGCCGCATTCCCGGCGGCGTGCTTGGCGTGATTGATGTCGATGGCACCAAGCAGGTCCGCCATATCGGCAAGGCCCAGACCGTGCCGACCGAACGCGCGATGACCGAACACACCTGGTTCGATCTGGCTTCGCTGACCAAAGTGTTGTTCACCACCCCGGCCATTCTGGCGCTGGCCGATGCCGGAACCATCGATCTCGACGCGCCGCTGACGACTATCCTGCCCGATTTGCGGCACTACAAAGCCGATGCCTGGGAACGCCAGGTCACCTTCCGCCAATGCCTGGGCCACCAGACCCCATTCCCGGCGGTCGAGCCCATCTATACCTATGGCCGCGATCCGGACCTGCTGCGCACCTTCATCCTGCAACGCGAATGGCGCGCTGGCCCTGCGGTCTATTCCGACATCAATTTCATCCTGCTCGGCTTCGTACTCGAACGGCTGAACAAGAAGTGGATCCGCGAGCTCAACGCCGGCCCCGGCTTTGCTTGGTCGGCCAATCCGGAGGACGCCGCCGCCACCGAAGACTGCTATTGGCGCCATCGCATGCTGGTCGGCGAAGTGCATGACGACAATTGTTCGGCCCTTGAGGGCGCGGGGCACGCGGGCCTGTTCGGCACGGTCCATTCCGTGCTCGACCACGCTCGTGGCCTGCTCGATGGCACCGGCGCCTCGTCTCAAGCCATTGCGCTCATGCGAGAACCCATCCACGGCAACCGCACCTATGGCTGGGAAAAATCCTATGCCGGCTGGTCCGGCGGTGATCTCTGCAGTCCCCAAACCATCGGCCATACCGGCTTTACCGGCACCGGCCTTTGGATCGACTTTGCCGCCGGCCGCGCCTGGACCCTGCTGACCAATCGCGTCCACCCCACGCGCCATTTCGATAGCGGCATTGTCGCCCTGCGCCGCGCCGTCGGCGACGCCATCAACGGGAACTAGAACATGCAACCCATCTGGGCCATCGGGCTGATGACCGGCACCGTGCTGGACGGCAATATCGACATTGCCCTGCTGCGGACTGACGGCGAGACCATCTCCGAATTCGGCGCCTATACCCTGGCCCCCTATGGCGCGGACCTGCGGGCCCTATTGGTCGAAACCCTCGGCACCGCTCGCAAGTGGAACTTTGCCGCCGAGGACCCCGCCATCTTCGCCAGGGCGGAAAAGGCCCTAACGGAAGCCCAGTCCAATGCTGTGCGCGACTTCGTCATTGCCCAGGGCCTGAGCATGGCCGATATCGGCATTGTCGGCTTTCACGGCCAAAGCGTGCTGCATCGCGCGCCCCAGCCCGGCCGCATCGGCGCCACCCGCCAACTGGGTGATGGCGCGCTGATGGCGGAGATGCTGGGCACCAAGGTCGCCTATGATTTCCGCAGCGCCGACGTGGCCGCAGGCGGGCAGGGGGCGCCGCTCTCGGCCATCTATCACGCAGCGCTCCTGCGCGGCCTCAAAGCCAATGGGGATACGGCTGTGCTCAATCTGGGCGGCGTCGCCAATATCACCTGGTGGGATGGCGAGGACCTGGTCATCGCCTTCGATACCGGCCCCGCCAATGCCCCGATCAACGATTTTGTCGGCGCGCTCGGCCTGGGCGATATGGACCGTGACGGCAAATTGGCGCTGGCCGGAACGGTCGACGAAGCCCGGCTCGAGAGGCTGCTCGAACACCCCTATCTGCGTGCGGCCTATCCCAAGTCGCTCGACCGTTTCGATTTCACCGCCGATATGGCCAAGGGCGAAAATGCCGAAAACGGCGCGGCCCTCCTCACCGCCTTCACCACCTCGGCGGTCGGCAAGGGGCTCGACCTGCTGCCGCGTCGGCCCAAGCGGATCATCGTTTGCGGTGGCGGCCGGCGCAATCCGGCGATCATGGCGATGCTGCCCCAGCGCGCCGGCGTGGAGGTAATCCCCGCCGAGACCGTCGGCTGGCGCGGCGACGCCATTGAAGCCGAATGTTTTGCGTTTTTGGCCGTGCGGGTTTTGCGTGGTCTGCCGATTAGTTTTCCGACGACAACGGGCGTGCCGGCGCCGATGACGGGCGGGCGGTTGGCGGGGTAGTCAGGCCGCCACCGGCTTTTGCGAAGTCCGCGCCCCCGTCGCGCAAGCCGCAATGATCAGTGCGCCGCCCAGATAGAGCTCCAGCCCCGGCACTTCGGCAAAGAACAGCCAGCCGAACACCGCCGCCCAGATCAGCCCGGTATAGTCGAGCACGGCGAACACCGAGACCGGCACGCGCTTGAGCCCGTTGATCAGCAGCAGGAACCCGCCCGCGCCCAATAGGCCGATAAGGACCGCCTGACCCGCGACGATCCCCGTTGGAATAACGAAATTGCTCGCCGCCAAGGGCAGGGTGAACGCCGCCGCCACCACTGATTGCGCCAATGTGATCGCCGCCGCGCTTTCATCGCCCGAATGGTGCTTGAGCAGCACCAGCGTCAGCGCGTAGCAGAGCGGCGCCAGGATCGCCGCGCCCCAGGCCAGAATATCGGCCGAGCCGCCCGTCACGGCGTCCCCGCCGCCAAAAACGATTATGGCCGAGCCGATGCCGCCTAGCACCAGCGCAATCACCGGCTGCAGCCGCACCGGCTCGCGCAAAGCCAGCATGCCCAGCCCCGTCACATAGACCGGCGCGGTCATCGCGAGCGCCGCCGCAATCGCCAACGGCAAATGGCTCACGGCATAAAAGAACATGAAGGCGGTGACGGTGAACAGCGCCCCGCGCATGATATGGCGTTTCAGATTGCTCCGCTTGGGCCAGGCGCCGCGGCTCAACCAGATCCACAGCACTAGCCACACCGCAGCGCCAAGAAAACGCACGAACACCACTTCAAATGTCGGCAGATGCGCGCCCAGCGCCTTGGCCACCGCATCCATGCTGCACAACACGACAATGCCTGCGGCGCCGAGCCCGATGCCGCCCAGGGGAGTATTCATCAAGGCAAGGCTTTCATGAGGAAAGAACGGGTGCGGCCCCTGGGGAAGTCTTCGAGCGCGCCGAATACGGCATAGCCCGCTTTGCGATAGGTCCGCAACGCCACGGGGTTGAAGGTGTCGATATAGGCGCCGTGACAGCCGCGGGTAATCGCTTCGGCCTCGGCCGCTGCGAGCAATTGCCCGGCAATGCCTTGGCCGCGATGGGCTTCGTCGATCCACAGCCGCTGGATATAGAGCCAGCCCCAGGCGGTGTAGCCGGACAGGCCGGCGGTGACGGTGTCGCCATCGCGGAGCAGGACGGCGAGGGTGCGGCGGTCGGAGGGACCGACATCTGCCTGGTTGAATGCGGTGAGTTCATCGCCGATCCGGGCGATAGCCGGGTCGGTGGCGTCATCGGTGATGTCGAATTGCATTGCCCAGTGCCTCCCTCAATTTGTCCGCTACCCACGATGTCATTCCCGCGAAAGCGGGAACCTCCGTTTACTTCCCTTGCCTCGCCAACAGAGGTTCCCGCTTTCGCGGGAATGACACCGTGGTTGGGGGCTAGATGTAGCGCTGTCCTGCCGGCTCCCGCCCCCTCATCCGCCCTTCGGGCACCTTCTCCCACGAGGGGAGAAGGTTGGCTCCGTGGTTGGATAAAACACTGAGCCAACCCTCGCCCCTTGTGGGAGAGGGATAGACCTGACGCGTTCAGCGGAAGGTCAGGGTGAGGGGGCGATCTCCCCGCAACCACCAACCCCTATTCCAACGCCTTCCGCAAATTCCCCCCGGCGGCCTCCAGCGCCTTGCCCGCCGCCAGCGCATCCACGCCCTTTTCCAGCATCACGGTCGCCAGCTTGATGCTGCCATCGGCAATATCCAGCGTTTCCCTTGCTGTGTCATAATCCGCCCCGGTCAATGCCGCGACCATCTTGGCGGCGCGGTCGACCAGCTTCACATTGGTCGGCTTCATCTCCACCATCATGCCGCGATAGACAAAGCCCAGCTTGATCATCACGCCGGTCGAAATACAGTTGAGCGCCGCCTTTTGCGCCGTGCCTGCTTTCATGCGGGTCGACCCGGCGAGGAACTCGCTGCCGGTCGCCAGCAGCACGGCAATATCGGCCACTTCGCCCAGCTTCCCGCCGGGATTGTTGAAAATACCAATGGTCAGCGCCCCCGCCTTGCGCGCATGCACCAGCCCCGCAATGGCGTAAGGCGTGCGGCCGCTGGCGGCGAGGCCAAGCACCACATCATTGGGGCCAACCTGCACCTTGTCGAGGTCGGCCTGCGCCAGTTCCTCGCTGTCCTCGGCGCCTTCGGCGGCCAGCGTCAGCGCGGTTGAGCCGCCGGCCATCAGCGAGAGAGCGCGCTCATAGGGCCAGTTGAAGGTGGGCGGCAATTCGGCGGCGTCCTGCGTGGCGATCCGGCCCGACGTGCCCGCGCCCATATAGATCAGCCTTCCGCCCTTGACCAAGCGCTCGGCGCCCCGGTCGATCGCTTCGGCCAAAGCGGGCGCTGCGGCCTGCACGGCGGCGATGGCGGCAAACTGTCCCTCAAGGATGCCCAGCACCAGATCGCTGCTGCCCCAATCCTCGATACCGGCAAAGCGGGGGGAGGCGGATTCTGTGGTGCTCATGGAATAACCTTTTTGTCGGAACGCCGTTCGGCTGTGCATAGGCCGGCGATTTTTGCTTTACACATTTCACCGGCTGGTGAATGATATTGGTATTGAATTGGCTTTCAAGTGGTCTTGTACAGACCGGGTGAGGATATATGGCACGGTTGTCGCTGCGCGGCATCAAAAAGCGCTTCAAGGCAACCGAGGTCTTGCATGGCATCGATCTCGATATCGGCGACCGCGAGTTCGTGGTTTTCGTCGGCCCCTCCGGCTGCGGCAAGTCCACTTTGCTGCGCCTGATCGCCGGGCTCGATCCGATCAGCGACGGCGAATTCACCCTCAATGAAAAGCGCATGAACGACGTGCCGCCCTCCAAGCGCGGCATTGCCATGGTGTTCCAGTCCTATGCACTTTATCCGCATATGGACGTCTATGAGAACATGGCCTTTGGCGCCCGCCTCATGGGGCTCGACAAGGCCGAGGTCGAAGCGCGCATTGCCGAAGCTGCCCGCATGCTGCGCCTCAATGAGCTCCTGCAGCGCAAGCCGCGCGAACTCTCGGGCGGCCAGCGCCAGCGCGTGGCCATCGGCCGGGCGCTGGTGCGCAAGCCTGAGGTTTTGCTGCTCGACGAGCCTTTGAGCAATCTCGACGCGGCCCTCCGCTCGGAAGTACGGCTCGAAATCGCCAAGCTGCACCGCGATATCGGCGGCACCACCATTTACGTCACCCATGACCAGGTCGAGGCCATGACGCTGGCCGACAAAATCGTGGTCATGAACCGCGGGCGGATCGAACAGGTCGGCAGCCCGCGCCAATTGTTCGAAACCCCGGCCAATACCTTTGTGGCCACCTTTATCGGCTCGCCCAAAATGGCGCTGATCGATGTCACCGCTCAAGGCGGCAAGGTGGGCATTGCCGATGGCGGCGCGGTGTCCATGGCCGCGCCGGCCGGCGAAAGCGCCTTCAAGCTCGGCGTGCGGCCCGATGCGCTCAAGCTGATGCGCGGGTCCGGCGAGGGTTTTGCCGCCAGCGTCGTCTACGCCGAATATCTTGGTGACAACGCCTATGTCTATGCGCGCCTCGCCGATGGCACGCTGGTCAGCGTGCGCACCGAACCCAACGATCTCTACGTGCCCGACGAGGCGGTGACCATCTCGGTCGACCCAGCCCAGGTACACTTCTTTTCCGCCGCGGATGGACGGCGGCTGACAGTTTAGCGACGACATTCAAGGAGGGAACTATGAACAAGACTGCAATCCGTATCACAGCTGGCCTGGGAGCACTGCTCATCGCACTGCCCGCCATGGCCCAGGACCTGACATTCTGGAGCTGGCGCCAGGAAGACCGCGCCCAATATGAGCAGTTCATCGACACGTTCGAGGCTGCCAATCCAGGCATTACCGTCACCTTCGAAACCTTCGAAGCTGCTAATTACAACACCATCCTGTCGACGGCTCTGGCCGGCGGCACCGGCCCCGACCTGATGATGGTGCGCGCCTATGGCGGCATGGAAAACGTCGCCTCGGCCGGCTATCTCGAGCCGCTGTCCACCGAAACCATCCCGGCTCTGGCCGATTTCGCTGATACGGCGCTCGCCGCCGAAACCATGCGCTCGGACCAGAAGCTTTACGCGGTGCCCTTTGCCAGCCAGACCCAACTGGTCGTCTACAACAAGGGCATTTTCGACGCCAATGGCATCGCCGAGCCCCAGACCTGGGACGAGCTGTTGGCCGCCGCGAAAAAGCTCAAGGACGCGGGCATCATGCCCTTTGCCAATGGCACCGCGACTGCCTGGCAGAACGAAACCATCGTTTTTGATCTGACCTCGTCCATCATGGGCAAGGGCTTCTACGACGATCTGATGGCCGGCAAGGCCGACTTCACCGACGCTCGCTTCGTCGAGGCGCTGACCGCGCTCAAGGACATCACCCAGTATTTCCCCGATGGCTTTATTGGTCTCGACTACCCCTCCGCCCAGCAGCTGTTCAGCTCGGGCATGGCGGCAATGTTCGCCGGCGGCTCCTATGAGCTGGCAACCTTCGCCACCCAGAATCCGGATCTCGAACTGGGCGTCTTCGCCGCCCCCGGCAAGACGGCCGAGGACGAAAAGCTGGTCGGCCTCTATTACGATGGCGGCTATGCGGCCAATGCCAACGGCGCCAACAAGGAAGCCGCGCTGAAGTTCCTCAACTTCGTTGCCAGCCAGGAATTCGGCCAGGCTTTCGCCAATAGCCTCAACAATATCTCGACCATTCCGGGCGTCACCTTCGACAACCCGCTGCTGGCCGAAGTCGCCGAGCTGAACAAGTCGTCCATCCCCTATCTGATGCTGGTCCACTTCCGCTATGGCGAGCCTTCCGGCTCGGTGCTGCTGCAACAGGAAGTCCAGAAGCTGCTGGCCGACCAGACCACGCCGGAAGCTGCCGGCAAGGCAATCACCGACGGCCTGGCCGCCTGGTACGAGCCGTTCAAGAAGTAATTGATCCGGCCTCTCCCCCTGTGGGGAGGGGCCAAATATTTAAGGCTTGGCCAGCGGCCATCCGAACTGCGAGAATTCAATGCCCCAATTACGGATGACTGGACGTGGCCTCTGGATCACGGCGCTGCTGGTGCCGCCCCTGGCCTTTGTGGCGCTGTTCATCGTCTATCCGATCGTGGCGGCTTTCGCTTATGCCTTTTTCGACTGGAATGGCCTGCTGCGCGGCGAATTCAGCGGCCTCGCCAATTTCCACACCGTGCTGTTCGTCGAGCCTTATGCCAGCTGGACGCGCAATGCCTTCACCCACAATGTCATCGTGTTCTTCGCGCTGATGGTGCTGCAAAACGGGCTGGGCTTTATCCTGGCCTATGCGCTGTGGCGCGAATTGCCCGGCGCCCGCTTCCACCGCGTCGCGGTTTTCCTGCCCGTCGTGCTCTCCACCATCATCGTGGGCTACCTGTTCAAGCTGTTCCTCCACCCGCTCTTCGGCGTGGTCAATATCAGCCTGCGCGGCATGGGCCTGGGCTTTATCGCTCAGCCTTGGCTGGGGCAGGATTCCACCGCGCTCTGGGCGCTGATCGTTGCCAATGCCTGGCACATGGTGGGCTTCCCCACTTTGGTGTTCCTCGCCGGCATGCAGCGCATTCCCACCGAAATGCTCGATGCCGTGCGCATGGAAACCCAGAGCGAATGGGTCAAGATCACCAAGATCGTCTGGCCGCTGGTCGCGCCCAGCGCCACCATCGTCTTCACCCTGCTCTTCGTGGGCGCCTTCAACTGGTTCGAACTGCCCTATATCATGGCCGGGCTCGATGGCTCGCCCTATGGCTCGACCGACGTATTGGGCCTTTATTTCTACCGCACCGCCTTTGGCAATGTCTCCTCCGGCCAACAGGATTTTGGCCTCGGTAGCGCTCTGGCAGTGCTGATCTTTGTCTTCATTGCGGCCATTGCCAGCGTCATCACCGTCCGGTTGCGGGCCCGGGAGATCCAGATTTGAGTACCGCCACGACTATCAACTACGACCGCCGTGGCCTGCTCGGCACGCTGGGCCGCGATGGCCTGCTCCAGATCATCCTGATCGCCAATACCGTAATCATGCTGCTGCCCATCATCATCATGGTGTTCTCGGCCTTCAAAACCACGCCGCAGATTTTCCAGTCGCCCTTCGGCATTCCCGATTTCACCAATGTGGTGAACTTCGTCAAAATCTGGAACGAAACCAATTTCCTGCGCTACCTGCTCAACTCCTTCATCGTCACCGGCGCCTCCATGGCGTTGATCCTGACGCTGGGGACCATGGCCGCCTATGCCATTGCGCGCTATGAATTCTGGGGCGCCGGCTTCATCCTGATGTTCTTCCTGGCCGGGCTGACCCTGCCGCTCAAGCTGGCCATCATCCCGCTGTTCATGCTGATGCGCGATCTCGGGATTCTCAACAATCAGCTCAGCCTGATCTTCGTCTATACCGCCATGGGCCTGCCCACGACGGTGTTCATTCTCACCGGCTTCATCCGCACTCTGCCCAACGAACTCGAAGACGCCGCCCGCATGGATGGCGCCAGCGAAGCGCGCATCATGTGGTCCATCATGCTGCCTTTGGTGCGGCCCGCCATGGTCATTGCTGGCATTCAGAACGTGGTGCCGATCTGGAACGATTTCTTCTTCCCGCTGGTCTTCATCCAGCGCGATAACCTCAAAACCCTGCCGCAGGGCCTCACCACCTTCATGGGTGAATACACCACCGATTGGGGCGTGCTGTTCTCGGGCCTGACCCTGTCGGCGGCACCGATCATCATCATCTATATCGTGCTCTCCAAGCAGTTCATTTCCGGCATGACTTCGGGAGCCGTCAAATGAAGCTGGTCAAAGGTTCGCTGATCGTTTCCTGCCAGGCGCGGGCCGACAATCCCCTGCATGGCCCGGCCTTTATGGGCGCCATGGCGCTGGCCGCGCGCGATGGCGGTGCCCTGGGTATTCGTGCCAATGGCGTGGCCGACGTGGCGGCGGTCAAGGCGGCAGGCCTGCCGGTCATCGGCATCGACAAGGTGTTTTCGCCCGATGTGCCGGTCTATATCACCCCCTCCATCGCCGCGGCCGACGGACTGGCCGCAGCGGGCGCCGATATCATCGCCTTCGACTGCACTCAGCGTCCCCGCAAGGGCGATGCGCCGGCAGAGATCATCCGCCATATCCGCGACACGCTGGGCCTCGAAGCCTTTGCCGATATCTCGACGCTGGAGGAAGGCCTGCTCGCCGCCGAACTGGGCGCGACTTATATTTCGACCACGCTGTCAGGCTATACCGAATATACCGAGCCTAAGCCGGACCTGCCCGATTTCGCCCTGATCGAAGCGCTGGCCAGCCGTATCAGTGTCCCCGTGGTTGCCGAAGGCCGTTTCAACACGCCCGAATTGGCCCGCCGCGCGCTCGATGCCGGCGCCTATGCCGTGGTGGTGGGCACCATGATCACCAATCCGCGCGAAATCACCAAGGGTTTCGCTCGCGCTATCGCGGCCGCCCAATGAGCTATCTCGGCGTCGATATCGGCGGCACCGCCTCCCGCTATGTGCTGGCCGACGCCGATGGCGCCGTGGCCGCGCGTGGCTCCGCCGGCGGCGCGACGGGGCATATCTTCAATCCCGTCGAGCGCGAAAAACTGGTGGCCGTCCTGCAATCCATCGCGGCGGCATTGCCCGCTGGAACAATGCTCTCCGCCGCCTGCCTCGGCATAACCGGGCTGGGCGACAAAATCCGCGACGAAGCCGCCAGCCTGATCGGCGACCATCTTTCGCTGCCCGCCAGTTCCCTCCGCCTCACCGACGATATGGAACTGGCCTATCGCGCCGCGTTCGCGCCGGGCGCGGGGCATCTGATCTCCGCCGGTACCGGTTCCATTGGCCTGCATGTCACCGCCGACGGCCAGATCATCCGGGTCGGGGGCAGGGGGCTGCTCATCGACGATGGCGGCTCGGGCACCTGGATTGCCCTCACCGCGCTGGATCGGCTCTATCGCGGAATCGACGAAACTGGCTCCACAGCCCAAGCTCAAATCCTGGCCGACGAACTCTTCACCGCCATCGGCGGCAGCGATTGGGACGCTACCCGCGCCTATATCTATGGCAGCGATCGCGGCCGCATCGGTGCGCTGGCTCAAGCCGTCGCCCGCGCCGCCATCAAGGGCGATGCATTGGCGCTCGACATTCTCACCCAGGCCGGCACGGAACTGGCCCGCCTCGGCCAGGCACTGGTAGCGCGGGCCGGGCATTTGCCCATCGGCTATGTCGGCGGCATTATCGATCTGCACCCGCAAATTCGGCTCAGCCTCGCCGATGCCCTGCCCGATGAAGTCCTGCTCTATCCGCGTCTCGACGCCGCCGCCTTCGCGGCGCAGTGGGCGCGCGGCTGAAAGCCATTGCCCAAGCCGCCCCGTTTGCCTAAGGGTGGCGCCATCGCAACCGGGATTCCCGCACCATGACCGGCAAAGCCTATGTCGTCGATGAACTGATCTCCGCCAAGGCCATTGCTGCCCGCGTCGAAGGTCTCGCCCGCGAAATTTCCGCTCATTACGCCGATACCGACAAGCTCGTCGTCGTTGGCCTGTTGCGCGGCTCGTTCATCTTCATCGCCGATCTGGTGCGCGAACTGGACCTGCCCGTCGAGGTGGATTTCATGGAAGCGTCGTCCTATGGCAATTCCACCGAATCCAGCCGGGAAGTGCGCATCCTGAAAGATTTGCGCGGCGAAATCGAAGGCCGCGACGTGCTGGTCGTCGAAGACATTGTCGATACCGGCCACACGCTACGCCACGTGCTCGACATCCTGGGCACCCGCCACCCCCGCCGTATCGAGGTCTGCGCCCTGCTCAACAAGCCCTCACGCCGCGAGACGGATGTGAAAGCCCGCTGGGTCGGCTTCGACATCCCCGACCGCTTCGTCGTCGGCTATGGCATCGACTATGCCCAGCGCAACCGCAACCTGCCCCATATCGGGGCGGTGCGGTTTACCGAATAGGCGTTAAGCCACCGCCACCCGTCGTCCGCGCCGCTCGTTACACGCCAGCATCAGTCCGGCCGCCACCACCAGCAGCGCGCCGTAATACACCATCTGCGTCGGCTCCTCGCGCCAGAACAGATAGCCGAACACAAAGCTCCAGATCAGCGCCGAATATTCCACCGTCCCCAGCACGCTGGCCGGCACCAACCGCGCGGCATCGACCAGCAGATATTGCGCCGTGCCGCCCACCAGGCCCGTCGCCACCACCATGACGATCTGCGGCGTGCTCATGCCCTGCCAGAAGGGCAGTGATACCGCGCCCATCACCAGCACATAGAACAGGTTGAGCGAAAAGATCTGCACCAGCGAACTTTCGGTCTTGGAGATGGTGCGCATCAGGATCATCGCCACCGCCCAGCACAGCGCCGCAGCCAGCACCAGCATGGCGGGCAGGCTGAGCCCAAGCCCGGCGGGGTTGCAGGCGACGATCACCCCGAAAAACCCGATGCCCGCCGCGCCGACCCGGGCCAGCGTCAGCTGTTCCTTGAGGAAGATCACCGCCAGGATTGTGGTCAGCACCGGGGCGAAATAATAGAGCGTCGTCATCTCGGCCAGCTGCAATTCGCGCCCCGCCGTATAATACATGCACCACGCCGCCAGCGTCAGAATGGCCCGCAGCAGCATCATGGATTTGTTGGGTGACGCGACCAGCCCGCGGATCAGCTTGCCCCGCCCGAAGATGAGACACAGCGCGGCAATCACCACGCTGCGCGTGAACAGGATTTGCATCACCGGCAGGTCATAAATGACGCCCTTGACCAGCGCGTCATGCACGGCAAACAGCGAATAGGCGAGCGTCCCCAACGCCATGCCCTTGAGCGAGGCGACATCGGCAACACGGGGCATGGATTGGGCGGACACGGGGGTGAACTCTGGGCTCGAAGCTGTCGCATCTAGCTGCAAATCAGATGACCCGGCAAGGGGGCTTATCGGGCGCCTATTTCGTCCACATCCCCCGCATCTGCGCGCCGATATCGATCCGTGCCGGACCCGGCGACAGCCCCTCGATATGGGCCGGTTTCACCGCCGGCCACAGCACGTCATCGAACAGCACGCTCATCGAGCGCGGAATGAACCGGCTGCGCTGGGCATAGATGTGGCGGTCGCCATATTGGCTCTGCTGGGTCACGTAGAAGCGCTGTGGCGTGATCACATGCAGCTCGTCCTTGGCGCGGGTCATGGCCACATAAAGCAGCCGCCGCTCTTCCTCCAGTTCATGGGTCGAGCCGGTCCCCAGGTCCGATGGAATGCAGCCATCCACCACATTGAGCACATGCACCGATTTCCATTCCTGCCCCTTGGAGGAATGGATGGTGGACAAGATCAGATAGTCCTCGTCGCGGCTGGGCACGCCCGATTGGTCCGAGGTGGCATCGGGCGGATCAAGCGTCAATTCGGTCAGAAACCGCTCGCGGCTGGGATAGCCAGCGGCGATCTGCTCGAGCTGGATGATATCGGCCACCCGCACAGCCGCGTCCTCGTAAGTCTGCTCCATCAGCGGCTCATACCAGAGCCGGGCATAGCCCAGTTCCAGCGGCCAGCTGGCCTCCCGCCGCGCCAATCGGCCGACCAGATCTACCAGCCCCGCCCAGCCCTCGGCTGCCCGCAGCGGCACTGGTAACTCCGCCAGCGCCTTGACCGGCTGCGGCGCGGCGCTCATCGCGTCCAGCACCTTGCCCGCCGAAGCCGGGCCGATCCCCGGCAGCAATTGCAGCACGCGGAACCCCGCCGCCCGGTCGCGCGGATTTTCCACCCAGCGCAGAATGGCCAGCAGGTCCTTGATATGGGCGGCGTCGAGGAATTTGAGCCCGCCGAATTTAACGAAGGGAATATTGCGTCGCGTCAGCTCGATTTCGAGCGGCCCCGAATGGCTCGAGGTGCGGAATAATACCGCCTGCTGGATCAGCGCCGTGCCGCCCTCGCGCGCCTCCAAAATCTTGTGCACGACATAGCGCGCTTGATCGGCCTCGTCCTTCACCGTCACCAATTGCGGCTTGGCGTCCGATTGCCGCTCGGTCCACAAATTCTTGGTGAAGCGCTCACTGGCCAATTCGATCACCGCATTGGCCGCGGTCAGGATCGGTTGGGTCGAGCGATAATTGCGGTCCAGCGTCACGATATCGGCGGGCGGGGTAAAGGCCGCTGGGAAATCGAGAATATTGCGCACCGTCGCCGCGCGGAACGAATAGATCGATTGGGCATCATCGCCCACCACAGTCAGCCCATGGCCTTGGGGCTTGAGCGCCATCAGCACGCTCGACTGCAGGCGATTGGTATCCTGATATTCGTCGACCAGCACATGATCGAACCGGCCCGATACCTCGGCAGCAATGGCCGGCTCGGCCATCATCCCGGCCCAATAGAGCAGCAGATCATCGTAATCGAGCACGTTCTGCGCCTGCTTGGCCTCGACATAGGCCTGGAAGAGCGTGCGCAGCGGCTCGCCCCACATGGCGCACCAGGGGAATACATTTTTTAGCACCTCATCCAGATCGCCCTGCGCATTGACCACGCGCGAATAGATGGCAAGGCACGTGCCCTTGGTCGGAAATCGGCTCTTGGCATCGGACAGGCCGAGTTCATGCCGCACCAGATTCATCAGGTCGGCCGAGTCTTCCCGGTCATGAATGGTGAAAGCCGGATCAAGGCCCAATTGGCTGGCATGCTCGCGCAAGAGCCGCGCGCCAATGCCGTGAAACGTCCCCGCCCAGGTCAAGGCATCGGTCAGCGCGCCCGAGGATGTGCCCAATACCTTGCCGGCAATCCGCTCTACCCGGCGGCTCATCTCGCCGGCCGCCCGGCGTGAAAATGTCATCAACAGAATCCGGCGCGGATCAGCGCCATTGACCACCAGATGGGCCACACGGTGGGCCAGCGTATTGGTCTTGCCCGATCCCGCCCCGGCAATCACCAGCAGCGGGCCGGGATTGGCCTGTCCCACGCCATGCTCCACCGCTCGCCGCTGTTCAGCATTGAGGGCGTCGAGATAGGTGGCGGGGAGGGTCGAATCGCGCAGAGCAAGCATGGCCGCACGATGCCATCTTTCCCCTTTTGTTCCAATCGCCGTGATCAACCCAGCATCTGCCGCATCGAATTCGTGATCTCGGCGTGATGATAGGGCTTGGCGAAGAATATGCTGCCATCGGGCAGGTCGTCGGCCGTGACCGCCCGGTGCCCCGAGGTCACGATGATATGCACCGGCGGCCAGCGGTCACGCACCGCGGCGGCGAGCTTGAGCCCATCCATGCTGCCCGGCATGTCGATATCGGTGAAGATCAGCCGCACCCGCGCGTTCTGCTCGAGAATGGCAATGGCCTCGTCGGCATTGGCCGCCTCCAGCACCACAAAGCCTTCATCCCGCAAATGGGCGACGATGCTCATGGCGACCAGAGGTTCGTCTTCGACGACCAGTATCGTGACGTCCGCTGAGGTCATACCCCAGGCTCCCAAAAATGCGAGCCAGCGCGTGGCCTCGCCGCAAACCAACGGGCATCTCTGCCTTTCGATCCAGGTGAACTCATCACAAACAGTGGATAAATCGCGATTTGATCGCTGTAGCCCCGGCAAAAATGACGAGTTCCTATGCAGAACAGGACTATTGCGCTTGTTTTAGGCACGGGGGTAACTAGCGCCAATGTCCAATGCCGCGCTGTCCATCCTGATCATCGACGAAAACCGCATTCGTGCCTCGATCATCGAGAGCGGTTTGCGCGAGGCCGGGCATGAGCGCGTCACGGTGATCCACGACGTCAACGAGGTTGCCCGCACCATCCAGGCGTCTGCTCCCGACGTCATCGTCATCGATCTCGAAAATCCGCAGCGCGACACGCTCGAACACTTCTTTTCGCTATCCCGCGCCATCCAGCGGCCCATCGCCATGTTCGTCGATCGCTCCGATGGCGCCATGATCGAAAAGGCCGTCGAGGCGGGCGTCTCCGCCTATGTGGTCGACGGTCTCAAGAAAGAGCGGGTCAAACCCATTCTCGATATGGCCATTTCCCGCTTCAATGCCTTTTCCCGGCTGACGCGCGAACTCGAACAGGCGCGCAGCGAGCTTGAGGATCGCAAGATCATCGACCAGGCCAAGGGCATTCTGATGAAGACCCGGGGGCTCAGTGAGGCCGATGCCTATAGCCTGTTGCGCTCCACCGCCATGAACCAGAACCGGCGCCTGGTCGATATTGCCCAAAGCCTTGTGACGGCCGCGAGCCTTTTGGGGCCGTAGGAGATAACATGTCCACCACCCAACTCACCGCTGGCTTCCTGCCTCTGCTCGACAGCATCCTTCTGGTGCTGGCGCGCGAGAAAGGCTTTGCCGAGGACGAGGGGCTGGACCTCACCCTGGTGCGCGAAACCAGCTGGGCCAATATCCGCGACCGCGCGGCGCTCGGTCATTTCGACATTGCCCAGATGCTGGCCCCCATGCCACTGGCCGCAAGCCTCGGGTTGACCCCGCTCGGCATGCCCATGATCGCGCCAATCGTGCTGGGCCTGGGCAATAATGCCATCACCGTCAGCGATGCGCTTTGGCAGGCCATGGCGGGGCAGGGCGCCCCGGGCAATCTTGATCCGGCGCTGACCGGCGCGGCCTTGGCCAAAGTGGTCAAGGCGTCGCCGCGCAAGCTGCGCTTTGGCGTCGTCCACCAGACATCCTCGCACAATTACGAACTGCGCTATTGGCTGTCCGCCAGTGGCATCGTGCCGGATCGCGACATCGAAATCGTCGTGCTGCCGCCCCCTCTGCTGCCCGATGCGCTGGGCAGCGGTGGCATTGATGGCTATTGCGTGGGCGAGCCCTGGAACAGCATCGGCGTTGCCACCAGGGGCGGTCACATCGCCACGGTCAAGGCGCTGATCTGGCAATCAAGCCCCGACAAGGTCGTGGGCATGCGCGCAAGCTGGGCGGGCCAGCATCCCGACCTCGTCGCTGCCATCATCCGCGCCGTCTACCGCGCCGGTCTGTGGTGCGCCGATCCGGCCAATCGCCACGAAGCGGCGACCATCATGGCTGGCGCTTCCTATCTCAACAACGCCCCCGACATCGTCGAGCGCGCGCTAACCGGCATGCTCGATATCGGCGGCGGCGTGTTGCGGCAGGTGCCCGATTATTACATCCCCCATGCCAGCGCGGCCAACTTCCCCTGGAAGAGCCATGCCGTGTGGTATTATGCGCAAATGGTGCGCTGGGGCGAAGTCGCGGCCAGTCCCGGCAATGCGGAGATCGCGGCGGCCTGTTTCCGGCCCGATCTCTATCGCGCCGCGCTCACGCCGCTCGGCGCGGCCCTGCCGCTTGTCGATTTCAAGACCGACGGCACCCACGCTCAGCCCTACGATATCCCCGCCGAAAACGGTCCGCTGCTCATGGGCGCCGACCGCTTCTTCGATGGCGGAATATTCGACCCAGCAGCGCTGGACGACTACATCGCCAGCCAGTCGATTCCGCGCTGACTCTATTTTAATCACTATTTCATCTTGCAAATTTTATAGGCGAAATGGCGTCATTTTGATCCATTCTCGCCTGTTGGCCGTATTATGAGCCAGACGAGCCAAAATCCTAATTCCCTGAAGCCAAACGATAAAGTGCCAAGAATACAACTTGGCACACTTCCTGCAATGTCTGTGGCGAAGGGGCGTTCGCGCTCTCCAAATTGACGTCCAATGACGGGCGTCTCAGGCAAAGCTGCCAACAGGTTCGTTTCCGGTCCCCTCCGACCGGTGCGTCGCCCGTTGGCAGCTTTTTTGTTTTCTTTGCAGCTGGAGAATTCGATGACGCTAACGACCACCCGCCGCAGCTTTCTCAGAGGGGCAACGGCCACCGCCGCCACCCTGCTCGCAGCCAAGGCCCTGTTCCCCTCCGGGGCCTTTGCGCAGGGCCCTGGCCCCGAAGTCACCTCAGCCAAGCTGGGCTTCATCGCGCTCACCGATTCCTCCCCGCTGATCATCGCCAGCGAAAAGGGTCTGTTTGCCAAGCATGGTGTGCCCGACGTGCAAGTGCTCAAGCAGGCAAGCTGGGGCGCCACCCGTGACAATCTGGTGCTCGGCGGCGCGGCAAACGGCATCGACGGCGCTCATATCCTGACGCCCATGCCCTATCTGATGAGTGCCGGCACCGTCACCGGCGGCACCCCGCTCCCCATGTCGATCATCGCCCGGCTCAACCTCGACGCACAGGCCATCTCGGTCAGCCAGGAATACAAGGACATTGGCGCGGGCCTTGATTCCTCGCCCCTCAAGGCGATCTTTGCCGAGCGCAAGGCGGCGGGCAAGGAAGTCAACGTCGCCATGACCTTCCCCGGCGGCACCCATGATCTATGGATGCGCTATTGGCTCTCTGCCGGCGGCATCGATCCCACCAAGGAAGTTTCGCTGATCACCGTGCCGCCTCCGCAAATGGTCGCCAATATGAAGGTTGGCACCATGGATGCCTTCTGCGTCGGCGAGCCGTGGAACGAGCAGCTGGTCAATCAGAATATCGGCTTCACCGCCACCACCACGGGCGAGATCTGGCACCACCACCCCGAAAAGGCACTCAGCCTGCGCAATGATTTCATCGAGGCCAATCCGGTCGCCACCCAAGCCATCCTGATGGCGGTGATGGAAGCGGCCCAATGGGCCGATGCCACTGAAAATAAGGAAGAACTGGCGCAGATCCTGGGCAAACGTCCCTGGTTCAATATCCCCGCTGCCGACGTCGCCGGGCGCCTCAAGGGCGATATCAATTACGGCAATGGGCGGCTCGAAACCGCCACCGGCCTCGAAATGAAGTTCTGGAAGGACCACGCCTCCTATCCCTTCAAGAGCCATGACGCCTGGTTCCTCACCGAGAATGTGCGCTGGGGCTATCTGCCCGGCACCACCGACATCAACGCCTCGGTCGATGCGGTCAACCGCGAAGACATTTGGCGCGCTGCCGCCGCGGCCCTCGGTATCGCTGCCGCCGATATTCCCGGAGGCACTTCGCGCGGTGTCGAAACCTTCTTCGATGGCAAGGTGTTCGACCCCGCCAACCCGTCGGCCTATCTCGATAGCCTCGCCATCAAGGCGATGGTCTGACCCCAATTGATGGTGCGGGGCCAGTCCCCGCACCCTTTCCCGGCACCGCCCCGAAAGGATTTCTCCCATGTCCGCCAATGTCCAGCGCCTCACCCCGGCCGCTCCGTCTGACGCCAAAGCCGCGGCCGAAGTTTTCGCCCTGCCCACGCCCGCTGCGCGCCCCGGCTCCTGGTCCAAGACACTGGCCAGCATCGCCGCTAACGTCGTGCCCCCGCTGGTAGTCATCGCGCTGATCCTGGTCATCTGGCAAATCCTCTGCGCCAGTCCCGGCGCCACGCTCCCCGCGCCCAGCCAGGTCTGGGCCGACGCGGGCGAGCTCATCGTCAGCCCCTTCTTCGATTACGGCCAGGGCGACATTGGGCTCGGCCTGCGCGTGCTGACTTCGTTGCAGCGCGTCGCCATCGGCTTCGGCATTGCGGCGCTGGTGGGGGTCACCGTGGGTGCCGTCATCGGCCAATCGATCTGGGCCATGCGCGGGCTCGACCCGATCTTCCAGATCCTGCGCACCGTGCCGCCGCTGGCCTGGCTGCCGCTCTCGCTGGCTGCCTTCATGGATTCCGCCCCCTCGGCCATTTTCGTGATTTTCATTACCTCGGTCTGGCCGGTGATCATCAATACGGCGGTGGGTGTGCGCAATATCCCGCAGGATTACCGCAACGTGGCGCGCATCCTGCAGCTCAACCAGGTCGAGTTCTTCTTCAAGATCATGATCCCGGCCGCCGCTCCCTACATTTTCACCGGGTTGCGCATCGGGGTGGGCCTCAGCTGGCTGGCCATCGTCGCCGCCGAAATGCTGACCGGGGGCGTAGGCATCGGTTTCTTCATCTGGGATGCGTGGAACAGCTCGCGCCTCTCCGACATCATCGTGGCGCTGGTCTATATCGGGGTCGTGGGGTTCATCCTCGACCGGCTGGTAGCGGCCGTCGGCGCCTTCGTCACCCGCGGCACCACCGCGAACTGAGGGCCCTTTCATGACCTATCTCCGCATCGAAAACGTCGACAAGCACTTTGACCGTGGTGGCGTCCGCTCCGAAGTCCTCAAGGATGTCAGTCTGGATATCGCCCAGGGCGAAGTGATCTCGATCATCGGCCATTCCGGCTGCGGCAAGTCCACTCTGCTCAATCTCATTGCGGGCCTCACCGAAGTTTCCTCCGGCGGCATCCAGCTCGAGGGGCGGGAGGTCAATGGCCCCGGCCCCGAACGCGCCGTGGTGTTCCAGAACCATTCGCTGCTGCCCTGGCTCACCGTCTATGAAAACGTCAACCTGGCCGTCGCCAAGGTGTTCGGCAAAACCAAGACCGGTGCCGAGCGCCATGACTGGATCATGCAGAACCTCGATCTGGTGCAGATGAGCCACGCCAAGGACAAGCGCCCCACCGAAATTTCGGGTGGCATGAAACAGCGCGTCGGCATTGCCCGGGCGCTCGCCATGCAGCCCAAAATCCTGCTGCTGGACGAGCCCTTTGGGGCGCTGGACGCCCTGACCCGCGCCCATCTGCAGGATGCGGTGATGGATATCCAGAAGCGCCTGGGCTCCACTATGATCATGATCACCCATGACGTGGACGAGGCCGTGCTGCTGAGCGACCGTATCGTCATGATGACCAACGGCCCTTCTGCCCGCATCGGGGAAATCCTGCCCGTGCCACTGGAGCGTCCGCGCAATCGCATCGAGCTGGCCGGCGACCGCACCTATCTCAAATGCCGCGAAGCGGTGCTCAAATTCCTCTACGAACGCCATCGCTTTGTGGAAGCCGCATAAAACTGCCTACAAATTAATCTTGCCCGCGTTTTGGGCATATTGATGCCCAATTGAGCCGCCCCATCGGTCCATAGCTTTTACGGGCGGGTCGGGCGCTTTCTTCAAGGCCTTGCAATTAAACGATAAATTCAGACGAACCGCACTTGGCACGCTTCGTGCAATGTTGACGGCGAAGAGGCGCCTCCCGAGGTCGCTTTCACAATCGATGTCCAATGACGGGCATCATCCCCAGGCAAAGCTGCCAACTGTTCTTCGCGCGGTCCCCAACCGACTGCGCCGAACCGTTGGCGGCTTTTTTGTTTTCGAGCGTGCAGACGGAGCTATTCCAATGACCAAGGACCAGGCGGGCGGACGCCCTGCGCTCATGGCCGAACCCACCCGCGCCCTGAGCGTGTCGACCATCGCGTTCACGGTGTGCTTTGCCGTGTGGACCATCTTTTCGATCATCGGCGTGTCGCTCAAGGAGCAGCTCGGCCTTTCCGAAACCCAGTTTGGCCTCCTCGTCGGCACCCCGGTGCTCACCGGCTCGCTGGTGCGCGTCGTGCTCGGCATCTGGACTGACCGCAAGGGCGGGCGTCTGGTCTATACGCTGACCATGCTGGCCGCCGCGCTCGCGACCTTCCTGCTCGCCTTTGCCCAGACCTATGAGCAATTGCTGCTGGCGGCGCTCGGCGTGGGTCTGGCCGGCGGCTCGTTTGCCGTGGGCGTTGCCTATGTCTCGCGCTTCTATCCGGCCGACAAGCAGGGCACGGCGCTCGGGATTTTCGGCGTCGGCAATGTCGGCGCCGCGGTCACCAAGTTCACCGCGCCCTTCGTCATGCTGGCCTGGGGCTGGCAGTCGGTGGCGCTGATCTGGGCCGGGGCCCTCGTGCTCATGGCCGCGATCTTCTGGTTCACCACCAAGGACGATCCGGTCACCATCCGCCGCCGCACCGAGGCTTACACCCCCAAGAGCCTGCTCAGCGAGTTCGCGCCGCTGCGCAACCCGCGGGTGTGGCGCTTCGCGCTCTACTATTTCTTCGCCTTCGGCGCTTTCGTTGCGCTGACCCTGTGGCTGCCGCGCTACCTCATCGGCGTCTACGGCTTCGATATCGCCACCGCCGGCATGGTTGCCGCCGCATACTCCATTCCCGCCAGCGTGTTCCGCGCCTATGGCGGCACGCTCAGCGACAAGGTGGGCGCCCGCGTCATCCTGTACTGGACCTTTGGCGTATCGCTGTTGGCCACGTTCATCCTCTCGCTGCCCGCCGGCGATTTCGTGGTGCAGGGTATTAATGGGCCGGTCGCCTTCCACTTCGCCATCAGCCACTGGGCCTTCATCGCACTGGTGTTCGTGCTCGGCTTCTTCATGAGCCTGGGCAAGGCCGCCGTGTTCAAGCACATCCCGGCCTATTACCCGCAGAATGTGGGAGCGGTAGGCGGGCTGGTCGGCATGATCGGTGGCCTGGGCGGGTTTTTCCTGCCGCTCCTGTTCGGCGTCCTCAACGATCTCACCGGTATCTGGTCGAGCTGCTTCATGGCTCTGTTCGTCCTGGTCGCCATTTCCCTCATTTGGATGCACACGGCCATCCGGCGCATGGAGCGCCGGCAGACCGTGACGCAGCCGGCCTGAGCCTTATGCAAGGAGACCCCCTCATGCAAAAGACTGAAAGACTCGTTATTATCGGCAATGGCATGGCACCCGGCCGCGCCCTCGAGAAACTCTTCGAGACCGATCCGGGCCGCTACAGCGTCACCATTTTCAACGCCGAACCGCGCGTCAATTACGACCGCATCATGCTCTCGCCGGTACTGTCGGGTGAGAAGTCCTTCGAGGACATCATCATCCATGGCGATGCCTGGTACATCGAAAATCAGATCATGCTCTACAAGGGGCACAAGGTCGTCGAGATCGATCGCGAAAACCGCATCGTGCGCTCCGAACAGGGCGCTACGGCCGAATATGACAAGCTGATCATCGCCACCGGCTCGGTGCCCTTCATCATCCCTGTGCCCGGCCACAAGCTGGCTGGCGTGCTGAGCTATCGCGACCTCGACGACGTGCATGCCATGATGCTGGCCGCCAAGGCACGCGGCCATGCAGTGGTCATTGGCGGCGGCCTGCTTGGGCTCGAAGCCGCGGCCGGCCTCATCAACCAGGGCATGACGGTCACCGTGCTGCATATCGCTCCCACGCTGATGGAGCGCCAGCTCGATCCGGCTGCCGGCTATCTGCTCCAGAAGGAGTTGGAGCGCCGCGGCATCCAGGTCATCACCAAGGCCAATACCAAGGAAATCACCGGCACCGACCGCGTCGAGGCGGTGCATCTGGATGACGGCACCGTCATCAAGGCCGATATCGTGGTCATGGCCGTCGGCATCCGTCCCAATTCGGGCCTGGGCAAGCAAGCCGGTCTCGCGGTCAATCGCGGCATCGTCGTCAACGACCAGATGCAGACTTCTGATCCCGCCATCTACGCACTGGGCGAGTGCGCCGAGGTGGGCGGCATGTGCTATGGCCTTGTCGCCCCGCTCTACCAGCAGGCCAATATCGTGGCCGCGCATCTGGGCGGCGATCACGGCGCGGCCTTTGTGCCGCAATATACCGCCACCCGCCTCAAGGTCACCGGCATCGATCTCTATTCGGCCGGCGATTTCGGCGAGGGCGAGGACCGCGAGGAAATCGTGCTGCGCGATGCCAATGCCGGCGTCTACAAGCGCCTGATCCTCAAGGACGACAAGATTATCGGCGCCGTGCTCTATGGCGAAACCGCTGACGGTCCCTGGTTCTTCGACATGCTCAAGAACAAGACCGATACACGCGACATGCGGGACACATTGATCTTTGGCCAGGCCTATCAAGGAGGGTCCCCACTGGACCCTATGGCGGCCGTTGCAGCATTGCCGGATGAGGCAGAGATTTGCGGCTGCAACGGCGTATGCAAAGGCAAGATCACCGGCGCCATCACGGCCAAGGGCCTGACCACGCTCGATGGCGTGCGTGCCCACACCAAGGCTTCCGCCTCCTGCGGTTCCTGCACCGGGCTGGTCGAGCAGCTCCTGCACGCTACTTTGGGCGATGCCTATAATCCCGCCGCCGTGCAGCCCATGTGCCCCTGCACTGAATATGGCCATGACGACGTGCGTCGCCTGATCATCGCCAAGTCGCTCAAATCCATTCCCGCCGTGATGCAGGAGCTGGAATGGAAAACGTCCTGCGGCTGCGCCAAGTGCCGCCCGGCGCTCAATTACTATCTCGTGGCCGATTGGCCGGGTGAATATGAGGATGATGGCCAGTCCCGCTTCATCAACGAGCGCGTCCACGCCAATATCCAGAAGGACGGCACCTATTCGGTGGTCCCCCGCATGTGGGGCGGCATGACCAATCCCAAGGAATTGCGTGCCATTGCCGATGTGGCCGACAAATTCCACATCCCGGCCGTCAAGGTCACCGGCGGCCAGCGCATCGATCTGCTCGGCGTCAAAAAGGAAGACCTGCCCGGCGTCTGGGCCGATCTCAATGCCGCCGGCATGGTCTCGGGCGCCGCTTACGCCAAGGGCCTGCGTACGGTCAAAACCTGCGTCGGCTCCGACTGGTGTCGCTTCGGCACCCAGGATTCGACGGGCCTGGGCATTCGGCTGGAAAAATTCATGTGGGGCGCCTGGACCCCGGCCAAGGTCAAGCTCGCTGTCTCCGGCTGCCCACGCAATTGCGCCGAAGCCACCTGCAAGGATATCGGCGTGGTCTGCGTCGATTCTGGCTACGACATCCACTTCGCTGGTGCCGCCGGCCTCGACATCAAGCCCACCGAATTGCTCTGCCATGCCGAAACCGAGGACGAAGCCCTCGAGATCATCGTCGCGCTGACCCAGCTCTATCGCGAACAGGCCCGCTATCTCGAGCGCATCTACAAATGGGCCAAGCGCGTCGGTACCCCGTCGATCCTGGCCAATGTGGTCGCCGACCGCGACAAGCGCCGCGCCTGTTACGAGCGCTTTGTCTATGCGCAGACTTTTGCGCAGATCGATCCCTGGGAAGAACGCGTCAACGGCAAGGACGCCCACGAATTTGCCGCCATGGCCGAATTCGGCATGCCGGTAGCAGCGGAGTAATGGCAATGACCGACTGGATCGAAATCGGCGAGATCAACGCCATTCCCCGCCGCGGCGCCCGCTGCGTCAACACGCCGAGCGGCAAGATCGCGGTGTTCCGCACCCAGGAAGACCAGATCTTCGCCATCGAAAACCGCTGCCCTCATAAGCACGGCCCCTTGAGCGAAGGCATTGTCCACGGCGCCTCGGTCACCTGCCCGCTGCACAATTGGGTTTTTGACCTCGCCACTGGCCAGGCCCAGGGCGCCGACGAAGGCTCGGTGCGCACCTATCCCATCGATGTCGTCGACGGCCGCATCTTCATGGCCGCCGAAGCTGCACTGGTGGCAGCGGAGTAGGGCAGGGATGACCACCACCCGCACCACCTGCCCCTATTGCGGCGTCGGCTGCGGCGTGCTGGCCACCCCGCAACCCGACGGTTCCGTCGCCATTGCCGGCGACCCCGATCACCCGGCCAATTTCGGCCGGCTCTGCTCCAAAGGGTCCGCCCTGGGCGAAACCCTTTCGCTCGATGGCCGCTTGTTGCATCCCGAAATCAACGGCGCCCGCGCCACTTGGGACGACGCCCTCAACCTCGTCGCCGCCAGGTTCCAGGCCACCATTGCCGAACACGGCCCCAATTCCGTCGCCATCTATGGCTCGGGCCAATTGCTCACCGAGGACTACTACGTCGCCAACAAGCTGATGAAAGGCTTCATCGGCTCAGCCAATATCGACACCAATTCGCGCCTCTGCATGGCCTCCTCCGTCGCCGGCCATAAGCGCGCCTTCGGCTCCGATACCGTGCCCGGCAATTACGAAGATCTCGAACTGGCCGACCTCATCGTGCTGGTCGGCAGCAATCTTGGCTGGTGCCACCCGGTCCTCTACCAGCGCATCGTCGCCGCCAAGGCAGCGCGCCCCGATATGCGCGTGGTGCTGATCGATCCCCGCCGCACCGTCACGGCCGACATTGCCGACCTGCACCTGCCGGTGCAGTCAGATGGCGACAGCGCGCTGTTCGTTGGCCTATTGGCTCACCTGTCCCGCAACGGCGTCACTGCGCCCGCTTTCGTTACCGACCACACCTCCGGTGCGGAAGCCGCATTGCTGGTGGCCGAGGATTGGCCCATCGCTCGCGTCGCCACCGCCACGGGCCTGTCCGAACACGCCATTACCCTGTTCTACGACTGGTTTGCCCGCACCGAAAAAACCGTCACTGTCTATTCGCAGGGGGTCAATCAATCGGCCTCGGGCAGTGACAAGGTCAACGCCATCATCAATTGCCACCTGCTGACCGGCCGCATTGGCCGGCCGGGCATGGGCCCGTTCTCGGTCACCGGCCAGCCCAATGCTATGGGCGGCCGCGAAGTCGGCGGGCTCGCCAATATGCTGGCCGCCCATATGGATTTCACCCCCGAGGCGATCGAACGGGTAGGGCGCTTCTGGGGCAGCGACAATGTCGCCCAAAATCCCGGCCTCAAGGCCGTCGATCTCTTTGCCGCCATGGCGCGGGGGCAGATCAAGGCCGTCTGGATCATGGCGACCAACCCGGTCGATTCCATGCCCGAGGCCGATGCCGTCCGCGCGGCGCTCGCCGCCTGTCCCTTTGTCGTCGTCTCCGACATGTCGGCCCGCACCGATACCGGTGTGGTTGCCCATGTCCGCCTGCCCGCCGCCGGCTGGGGCGAAAAGAACGGCACCGTCACCAATTCGGAGCGCCGCATCTCGCGCCAACGGCCCTTTCTGGCAGCGCCGGGCGAAGCCCGTCCCGATTGGTGGATTGTCAGCCAGGTCGCCCAGCGCATGGGCTTCGACGCGGCTTTCGCCTATACGAGCCCCGCCGAAATCTTCGCCGAACACACCGCTCTCTCGGCCTTCGAAAATGACGGCGCCCGCGACTTTGATCTCACCGGCCTGCTTGGCGCCGATTATGACAGCCTGACGCCGACCCAGTGGCCCATCCGCAACAAGCCCGCCGCCCGCATGTTCGGCGCCGGCGCCTTCTACACGCCCGATGGCAAGGCCCGTTTCGTGCCCGTCCTGCCCCCGCCGCCCTTTGCCCCGGCGCCGGGCAGTTTCATTCTCAATACCGGCCGCGTGCGCGATCATTGGCACACCATGACCCGCACCGGCAAAGCCGCGCGCCTCTCCGCGCATTACGCCGAGCCTTTCGTTGAAATTCACCCCCAGGATGCCGAGGCGCTCAACATCCGCCGCGCCACCCTGGTGCGGCTCAACAACAATCACGGTACGGCCATCGTGCGCGCTTTGGTCACCGACCGGCAGCGCCGCGGCCACGTCTTCGTGCCCATGCATTGGACCGACCAATTTGCCTCGCATGGGCGCGTCGATGCCCTCGTTACCGCCAAGGTCGATCCGGTCTCGGCCCAGCCCGCCCTCAAAATGGCACTGGTTCATGCCGAGCCCGTCGCCGTGCGTCTCTACGGCTTCTTCGTCGCCGCCCATCGCCCGTCGCTCGACACATCCGACTATTGGGCCATTGCCGAAGCCCCCGGCGGCGTGCGCGGTGAACTGGCCTGGTTCGAGGAACCTGCCGACTGGGAAGCGTGGCTTCGCTCGGCCTTCGCCCTGCCGGACACCATCCGCATGCTCTCCGCCCTCGATACCCGCTCGGGTCGCCGCAGCTTTGCCGTCATGGCCGACGGCAAGCTGATCGCCGCGCTCTACACGTCGCCCGATCCGGTGCTCGTCTCGCGCCAATGGGCGGTGGGCCTGCTCACGGCGGATAAGCTCGATGGCTCCGCCGTCCTCGCGGGCCGCCCCGGCGCCGACATGCCCGATAGCGGCGCCATCGTCTGCTCCTGCTTTTCCGTCGGGATCAACACCATCGCCGCCGCCGTCACCGGGCAGGGCTGCACCACTGTCGAAGCCGTCGGCGCCTGCACCAAGGCCGGCACCAATTGCGGCTCCTGCCGCGCCGAAATCAGGGGGATCATCGATGCACATCGTCTCGCCGCCGCCGAGTAAGTCGCGTCCCGACCGCATGGCTCCGCTCGCCGTGCTGCCGGTATTTTTCAGCCTTGAAGGCAAGCGCGTGATCGCCATTGGCGGCTCCGAGCCCGCCACCTGGAAAATCGAATTGCTCGCCGCCGCCGGTGCCCATGTGCAGGTGCTGGCCCCGATCGACGAATGGTGCGACGAGCTGATCGCATTGGCCGAAACCGGTGCCTCGGCGGGCACGATCAGCCTGGTCGATTGCCATTGGGCGCCCTCCGACCTCTCCGGCGCAGCGCTTGCCGTCGCCGATATCGAGGACGACGCGGAAGCGCTCGCCTTCACCGAGGCCGCTCGCGACGCCAGCGTGCCCTATAACGTCATCGACCGGCCCGAATATTGCCAGTTCCAGTTCGGCGCCATCGTCAATCGCTCGCCCGTCGTGGTCAGCATTTCGACGGCCGGCGCGGCCCCCATTCTGGGCCAGGCCGTGCGCCGCCGCATCGAAACATTGCTGCCGCAAACGCTATCCGCCTGGGCGCAGCTGGCGCAGGATATTCGCGGCAAGGTCATGGCCGCGCTCGAACCCGGCCCGCAGCGCCGCGCCTTCTGGGAACGCCTGGCCGACCGTGCCTTTGGCGATGCCGCGCCCACACCAATGGACAGCGATATCGCGGCGATCAGCGCCGCCCCTGCCACAGGACGCGTCACGCTCGTCGGCGCCGGGCCCGGCGATGCGGACCTGCTCACCATCAAGGCCGTCCGCGCCCTCCAATCCGCCGACGTCATCCTGTTCGACGATCTGGTTTCGGCTGAAGTGCTCGAACTCGCCCGCCGCGAGGCCAAGCGCATGCTGGTCGGCAAGCGCGCGGCGCGCGAAAGCTGCCGCCAGGAAGATATCAATGCCATGATGTTGTCCCTGGCCCGCCAGGGCAAACATGTGGTGCGGCTAAAGTCCGGCGATCCAATGATTTTCGGCCGCGCCGGCGAAGAAATCGAAATGCTCGAACGGCACGGCATCGCCGTTTCCGTCGTCCCCGGCGTCACCGCCGCTTTGGCCCTTGCGTCCCGCCTCGGCGTCTCGCTGACCCATCGCGATCACGCCCAATCCGTGCGCTTCGTCACCGGCCATTCGCGCCAGGGCGTGCTGCCTGATACGCTCAATTGGCAAGCGCTATCCGACCCTGCCACCACCAGTGTCTATTACATGTCCCGCCGCACGCTGCCGGCCATCGTCGCGCAACTGCAAGGGCAGGGCATGTCGATGGTGACGCCCGCCATCATCGCCGGCAATGTCGGTCGGGCCGATGAGCAAATCTGGCGCGGTACGATCGGCCAAGCCGTCGCCGCCGTGACCGATTTCCCGCTAAGCGCCCCAACCATTTTCGCCGTCGGCGACGCCCTACACCGCGCTGCGCTTGGAACTGCTGCGGGCGACGACCCGCGGGGTGACGACGAAATGCTCGGCTTCCGCCCTGCCGCGAATGCGCTCGATTACCAGGCGGGCTGACTGCAGGCCCAGCAATTCCCCGGACTGATCCACACTGGTCAGCCCGTTCTGCGCGAAGTCGCAATACATCGTATTGTCATAGCCCACGATCGCCAGGTCCTGGGGGATGCGCAGGCCTAGTTCGGTCGCCACGCTGATGACCTCAAGCGCGATGAAATCGGTCCAGCAGAACAGCGCCTCGGGCTTGCTCGGCCCCTCCAGCAGCCGCCGCGCGGCGATCTGTACTTCGCGCAAAGTCTGCGGCGCGCGGATGATGTTGATATTCTCCCCCAGTCCGTTCTCGATCATTTCGCGGCGATAGCCCAGTTCCCGCTCGGACAGAATGGTCGAGGTGGTGGACGCCAGGCTCAGCATGGCGATGTTGCGAAAACCGTTGGTCAGCAAGTGCTTGACGACGAGGCGCGCGCCCAGCTGATCATCGTTGTTGACCGTGTCGAACAGCTGGCTGGTCTCGGCATGATGTCCGATTGTCACCAGCGGCTTCTGCTTGGCGATACTGCCCAGCCGGTCCATATATTCGGTGGTGCCGATCATGATGATGCCGTCCATCTGCCGGTCGATCATCGCCTCGACCAGCGCCTCTTCGGCCAGTCCCTGCGAATGGCTGGTCCCCATCATCAGCTGGTATTGCGTGCGCTCCAGCGCCGAATTCACCCCCGCCAGAATGTCGGCAAAGAACGGGTTGCGAATATCGGGCAGCACCAGGCCCAGCGTATAGGTCTGCCCGCGCATGCCCCGCGCTGAAGCCAGCGGCCGGTAATTGAGCTTGTTCATCGAGGCGCGCACCTTGCTGCGCAGCGACTCGCTGACGCCATAGGCTTCCCGCAACACCTTGGAAACGGCCGCGACCGAGACGCCGGCATCCTCCGCCACCTCCCGGATTGTTACGCGGTCGTTTTTCTTTTCCGGTTTTGCTTCAGCCATTCAAACGCCTTTCAGCCCTTCAAAATCGGGCATTTCCCCTTGTGTCATTATTCGGTGCGAACGCCTATTGCCAAACAAATGAAAATGTAGAACGCTATACGTAGAACAGTACACACTCGGAAACTACCGAGCCAGAGGAGAATGCCATGCACGATATCCGGGACAAGCACGCGCCGAGCCAGGCTCATGCAAACTGGGTCGCGCAGATGGTCCATCCCCTGGCCGACCAGGGCGTGGAAACCCCGGCATCTTTCATCAGCAAGGATTTCGAGCTATCCTCCGTCACGGGTGACGAGGTGCTGCGCATCAGCGCGCTGGGCCTTTATCGCTGCTTCATCAACGGCAAGCGCGTCGGCAATGACCTGCTGACCCCCGGCTGGACCAGCTATGACGCCCGCCTGAGCTACCAGCGCTATGCCGTGGCCGACCTGCTGGTGCCCGGCCGCAACCACATCGAAATCTGGCTGGCCGATGGCTGGCTGCGCTCGCAGATGATGTGGGGCGAGCACCCCATCTTCAACACCTGGGGCGACAAGATCGCCGCCATTGCCGAGTTGCGCAGCGGTGGCGCGGCCCCACTGCTCGTCACCGACACCAGCTGGCAGAGCGGCGAACTGCCGATCCGCAAATCCGGCATCTATTTCGGCGAGGTTTTCGACGCCCGCATTGCGGCCAAAGTATCCGCCGGCACCGAGGCATTGTCCTTCGATCCCGCCATTCTCATCCCGCATGAAACCACCCCGGTGCGCGAACTCGCTCCGCTGCCTGTGGTCAAATCCTGGGCCGATGCCGAAGGCCGCAATGTCTACGATTTCGGCCAGAACATGGGCGGCTACGTCGCCTTCACGGTCACCGGCGATGCCGGCGCCACCGTCAGCATCGAACATGCCGAAGTGCTCGATCAGGACGGCGCGTTCTACAATGGCAATTACCGCACCGCCGCCGCGCGTATCGACTACACCCTTGCCGGCACGGGCGAAGAGCAATACCGGCCCCATTTCACCTTCCAGGGCTTCCGCTATGCGCGGGTCACCCTCTCCGGCAATGCCCGCATCACCGCCATCGAGGCGGTGCCGATCAGCTCCGTTACCGAAGCCAAGGCCAGTTTCACCTCCGGCAATCCCCTGGTCGATCGGCTGGTGCTCAACACGCTGTGGTCCCAGCGCGCCAATTTCATCGAAGTGCCCACCGATTGCCCGCAGCGCGACGAGCGCCTGGGCTGGACCGGCGACGCGCAGGTCTTTGCCGGCACTGCCTGCTATCTGGGCGACAGCCACGGCTTCCTGACCAAGTGGATCCGCGACGTCATCGTGGATCAGCGCCCCGATGGCGCCGTGCCGCATGTTGTGCCTGATCCGACCCGCCAGCAGCCCGAACACTATCCCGGTTTCTTCGGCAGCACCGGCTGGGGCGATGCCATCGCCATCGTGCCCTGGCAGCTCTACCTGCATTATGGCGACGCCAATATCCTGCGCGAGGCACTGCCCGCCATGACCAAGTGGGTCGATTTCGTCTGGTCGATCAGCGATGGCCCGATCGTCAATCCACCCCGCTTCTGGGGCGGCCGTGGCTTCTCCTTCGGCGATTGGCTGCAGCCCAAGGGCCCCTCGGCCAAGCCGCTGCCCACCATTGGCGACGATGCCGCGGCGACCATTTATCTCTTCATCACCAGCACCTTGGTCGGCCGCATCGCCACCATTACCGGCGACGCCGCTTTGGCCGCCCGCATGGCGAAAATGGCCGCCGAGGTGAAGGCCGCCTTTGCCCGCGAATTCATCACCGCCTCGGGCCGCCTCTGCTACGACGATCAGACTTCCTATGCCTTGGCATTCCTGCACGACCTTATCCCGGACGAGCATGTCGAAGCGGCCAAGCGCTATTTCAAAGCGACCATTGCCCGCGCCGAGGGCCGTATCGGTACCGGCTTTATCGGTACCCCGGCTTTGCTGCCGGCGCTGGTCAAGATCGGCGAACCCGGTCTGGCCGCCAGCGTGTTCCTGCAGGAAGAAGTGCCCGGCTGGCTCTACCAGGTCAAAAAGGGCGCCACCACCATTTGGGAACGCTGGGACGCCATCCAGGCCGATGGCTCGATCTACAATCCGCAGATGAATTCCTACAATCACTACGCCTATGGCGCAGTCTGCCAATGGCTGTTCGAAGGTGTCGCCGGCTTCCAGCCGGATGCCAGCGATCCCGGCTTTGCCACCGTGATCTTTGCGCCCACCATCATTGCCGAACTTTCGCCCGTCGCGGCCAGCCATGACAGCGCCAACGGTACTATTCGTGCCGGCTGGACGCTGGATGGCAACCAGGTCCGCTACGATATCGAAGTGCCCCAAGGCGCCCGCGGCGTGTTGCGGCTACCGGCCGAATACCGCGACGTGACTGTCGATGGCCAGCCCCACCAAAGCGGCGCAGACCGCGAACTGGCGGCCGGTCCCCACCACGTCACCTTCACCTACGAAGCGCCCGAACATGCGGCCTTCGCCAAATCCAGAGTCAATGCGCGTACGCCATAGGCGGCGCGGAGGAGAATTCTGCCCGCTTCGGGCCAGATAAACATGGGAGGAAACTATGTTGAACAAGACCACCAGAATGCTGACCGGCCTGGCCGCCGGCCTCTTGACTGTCACGGCCCTGTCGGGCGCTGCCTTCGCCCAGAGCGTCAATCTTACCTATCTGATCCCCAGCGGCCCTGAAAACCAGGTCATCGCTGACGAGGTGGTCAAGGCCTTCGAAGCCGCCAATCCTGATATCAATGTCGATATCGAGACCCGGCCCGGCGGCTCGGAAGGCGACAATCTGATCAAGACGCGGCTGGCCACCGGCGCCATGGCCGACGTCTTCCTCTACAATTCCGGCTCGCTCTTCCAAGCGATCAATCCCCAGCAATTCCTGGTCGATCTCACCAACGAGCCCTGGCAGGCCGATGTACAGGCCAGCTTCAAGCCAGTGGTGACCGCGCCCGACGGCACCATTCGCGGCGCCCCCGCGCGCGCCGCCATGGCCGGCGGCATCTATTACAACAAGAAGATCTATGAAGAGCTGGGTCTGTCGGTCCCCAAGACCTGGGCCGAATTCATGGCCAATAACGAAAAGATCAAGGCCGCCGGCAAGGTCGCCGTGATCCAGACCTATGGCGACACCTGGACCAGCCAACTATTCGTGCTGGCCGACTTCTTCAACGTCCAGGCCAAGGACCCGCAATTCGCCAGCCGCTACACGGCCAACGAAGCCAAGTTCGCCACCGACCCGGCGGCCCTGCGCGGTTTTGAAAAGCTGCAGGAAACCCATGACGCCGGCTTCTTCAACGAAGATTTCGGCGCCGCCAAATATGACGACGGCATCCGCATGATCGCCATGGGCGAGGGCGCGCATTACCCCATGCTGACCTTTGCCACCACCGCAATCGCCCAGGCCTATCCCGATAATATCCAGGATGTCGGTTTCTTCGCCCAGCCCGGCGACGAAGCTGACCTCAATGGCCTGACGGTCTGGATGCCCGATGGCGTCTATATCGCCCAGACCACGCCCAATCTGGATGCCGCCAAGAAGTTCGTTGCCTTCATCGCCAGCGTTCCGGGCTGCGAAGCCCAGACCCGCGCCGGTGGCGCCTCTGGCCCCTATCTGGTCAATGGCTGCACCCTGCCGGCCGACGTGCCGCCGGCCGTGACCGACATGCTGCCCTACTTCGCCGAAGGCGGCCAGAACGCCCCGGCGCTGGAATTCCTCTCGCCCATCAAGGGCCCGGCGCTCGAACAGATCACCGTGGAAGTCGGCTCGGGCTTCCGTCCCGCCGCCGAGGGCGCCGCGCTCTATGATGAAGATGTTCGCAAGCAGGCTCAGCAGCTCGGCCTCCCAGGCTGGTAAGCACTTGTGATCGGGCGGCCCGGAGTTTCTGCGCTCCGGGCCGCGCTCTGTTCGAGGAGGAACGGTGATGACCGTATTGTCTGAAGCGGGTTCTGCCCTACCGCATGGCGGTAGCAAGGCGATCCGCCGCTCGCCCTATCCAGGCTGGTTTTTCCTGCCGGCCGCGCTGATCTATGGCGTGCTGTTCCTGGCGCCGACCTTCGCCTCGCTCTATTTCAGCCTCACCCGCTGGACGCTGTTCAATTCCACCTTCATCGGGCTGGACAATTTCGCGCAATTCTTCCGCGAGCCGTTCCTGGTGCAGGGCCTGGTCAATACCGTGCTCTATGCCGCCATAACCTCCGGCCTCAAGGTCGTGCTTGGCATGTTGCTGGCTTTGCTGCTGACCTCGGCCATTATGGGGCGCGGCTATCTGCGCTCGGTAGTGTTCTTCCCGGTCCTCGTCTCCACCGTTGGCGTCGGCATCACCTTCACCGTCCTGATGCATCCCACCCAGGGCATGATCAACGACGCTTTGGCCCTGTTCGGCATCAAGGGGCCGGGCTGGCTGGTCGATCCGCGGCTGGCTTTGTTCTCGGTGGCGCTGGTCGATGTGTGGAAGGGCGTGGGCCTCGCCACCGTCATCTACATTGCCGGCATCGTTGCCATTCCCAAGGATTACTACGAGGCTGCCCGCATCGATGGCGCCACCAAGTGGCAGAACTTCCTTTATGTGACGCTGCCGCTCAGCCGCCCCGCTACCGCCACCGTCATTATCCTCAGCTTCATCGGCGGCTTGCGCACCTTCGATCTGATCTGGGCCATGACCCGCGGCGGCCCCGGCTTTGCCTCCGACACCATCGCCTCGGTGATCTACAAGCAATACCAGGCCGGGTTCTATGGCCTCTCCACCGCCGGCAATGTCGTGCTCTTCGTGCTGATCGGCATCCTGGTCGTGCCGCTGACCATGTTCCTCAACCGCAAGCAGGGTCACGAATGAAATCCCGGCCATCGATCGTTCTCGGCATCATCGCCATCCTGGTCTCGGCGCTGGTCTTCCTCGTGCCCTTCGCCTTCATCATCCTGACCGCGTTCAAGAACAAACAGCAGGCCACCCTGCTCGATTTCTCTTGGCCCGATGGCTTCCACCTGTGGAGCAACATTGTCGAGGTGGTCACCACCCGCAATTGGATGCTGCTGACCGCCTTCATCAACTCCACCATTCTCACCGTCGCCAGCGTGACACTCCTCGTCGTCTTTGCCGCCATGGTCGGCTTCGTGCTGGCCCGCCGCAAGACGCGCTGGAATGGCCTGATCGAATTCCTCATCCTGGCCGGCCTGATGATCCCGCCCGCGGTGGTCCCCACCATCTGGCTCCTGCAGGGCGTGGGTCTCTTCGGCAAGCTGCATGGCCTGGTGCTGATCGAAGTGGCCTATGGCCTGCCCTTCTCGATCATCCTCTACCGCGCCTTCATCGCCACCATTCCACGCGAGCTGGATGAGGCGGCGATTATCGATGGCGCCCGTCCGTTCGATGTGTTCTTCCGCATCATCCTGCCGCTGCTCTGGCCGGTCACCGTCACCAATATCGTGGTGCAATCGGTGGGCGTGTTCAACGACTTCACCAACCCGCTCTATTACCTGCCGGGCAATGCCAATGCGACCGTGCAGCTGACGCTCTATAATTTCCAGAGCCAGTTCAACACCTCCTACAACCTGCTCTTCACCAATATTCTGCTCATCACCATCCCGCCGCTGCTGGTCTTCCTGTTCTTCAACCGGCACATCGTAGCGGGGATGACTGCTGGCGCCGTCAAAGGATAATCACCATGGCTGGACTGGAACTGAAATCGCTCCGCAAGAGCTATGGCGAGGTCGAGGTTATCAAGGGCGTCGATCTTGATGTCCAACACGGTGAATTCGTGGTCTTTGTCGGCCCCTCGGGCTGTGGCAAATCCACCCTGTTGCGCATGATAGCGGGCCTCGAAGAGATCACCGGCGGCGATCTCTTCATTGGCGACAAGCGCTGCAACGATGTCGAGCCGCGCGACCGCGGCATCGCCATGGTGTTCCAAAGCTACGCGCTCTATCCGCATATGACGGTCTACGACAATGTCGGCTTCGGCCTCAAACTGGCCAGGGCTCCCAAGGAGGTCCGCGACCAGAAGGTCCGCGAGGCCGCGCGCATCCTGCAGATGGAACACCTGCTCGATCGCAAGCCCAGCCAGCTCTCGGGTGGCCAGCGCCAGCGCGTCGCCATCGGCCGCGCCATTGTACGCCAGCCCGAAGTCTTCCTCTTCGATGAGCCCCTATCCAATCTCGACGCCGCCCTGCGTGTCGACATGCGCATGGAGCTGTCCAAGCTCCATCATGACCTCGGCGCCACCATGATCTATGTCACCCACGACCAGGTCGAGGCCATGACCTTGGCCGACAAGATCGTCGTGCTCAATGCCGGCGTTGTGCAACAGGTCGGCAGCCCGATCGAGCTCTACCAGCGCCCCGCCAATCTCTTCGTCGCCGGCTTCATCGGCTCGCCCAAGATGAATTTCGTCGAACTGACCGTCGAAGAACTGAGCACAGACACAGTCACCGTCTCCGGCAAGGATATCGGCCCTACCACCGTCCCCGCCGATCCCACCAGCCTCAAACCCGGCGACAATGTCACCCTGGGCATCCGCCCGCATGACCTCACCGACCAATCCTCGGGCAATCTGGTGGGTGAAGTGAGCTTGGTCGAACGGCTCGGCAACGAAACCAATGTCAGCCTGCGCCTGCCCTCCGGCGCCGCCTGGCTCGCCGTGCTCGATGGCGACCACGAACTGCGCATCGGCCAAAGCCTGCCGCTATCCTTTGCCCCCGACCGCGCCGTCATTTTCAACACATCGGGGATCGCCCTGCACCGGAAGTAGGGTCGGCGGAATGGGCCCGGAGCGGGTGAGAGGCGCTTGTGCCGAACGAAGCAGCACCCCCTGAGCGGCGTCCGGCCGGAGGGGTGCACCGGCTCAATCGTGCAGGCACTGGCATCTCAATGCATGTAGGCCTGCTTGTAGTTCAGCATCGCATTGACGATGGGCTGTCGCATCCAGCGGGGCAAGGTGCTGACCAGGAAGATCAGCCTTGTAAGGCGGGAGACCGGCACGCCGAGCTTGTTCCATTGCGCACGAAGGTGCCGCAACTGGTCTTCGCTCCCGTCCGGCTTTTTGAGTTCGGCGACCAGGCTGTGCCGAAGGGTCCGCGCGATATGTTCGTTGATATAGGGCCCCAGCAATTGCCGTGTTCTGGCGATCTCCCTGCGTTGCTCATCATCGAGCGGCTTTTCCGCAAGCTCGTCGAGAATGCCGATAATCTTGCTTTGCGCAATGTGCGTGGCATTGATGGCGTCATTATAGCCGCTCTCGAGGGCCGATGAGACCGATGTGCCGTGCAGTCGGATATTGCACAAGGCCTGCTTGTCGCAAATGACTGGTCCCAGCGTTGCCAATTGCACCCAGGCAAGCCGGTCGGCATGGCGTGCGGCGTAAAGGTCGGTGAAGCCGCCCAGCGCCTTGAGCTGTTCAGGCCGGAACATGAAACCCGTGAGGTTCACCCAAAAGGTCTCCGATTGCGGCCGGAAAAGATCGAGAATGAACCGGGTTGACGATGAGACCTCGGGGGATTCGGGATCGAGCTGGATTTGCTGGCCATGCAGGTCGATACGATTATTGCGTGATCGCAACAGGCTCGCCTGCGGATAGCGACGAGCATTTTCGATCAGGCGTTCGACGAATTGCGGCTCGAAAACGTCATCGTCGCACAGGATCACCATCCAGTCGCCCTTGGCCTGGCTCAGGAAATTGTTGAGCTTGGGCACAAATCCGAGCGCCGGCACGTTTTGCTGGTAGCGCAGGTTGGGCGATGCGTATGCTTCCACTATCGAGCGGATGTCGTCACCCGGAGTGTCGTCATTCACGAAAATCTCGACATTCGGATAAGTCTGCCGCAAGGCAGATTCCAGAGCGTGTCGGATAAAGCTCGTACGTTTGTAGGTTGGCAGGCAAATTGACACCAAGGGCATGCGCTCGGTGCCATGCGACATGTCCGCAAGCGGCCGGGAGGCGGCCGAACCGGCCTGGCTCGGTGCACCAAGCGTCGACGTCCGGCTTTGCATATTCCCCCCTTTTGCTTGCCCTGTCTCATAATAACGACGTGGTCTCAGCAAGTACAGTTCGAAAAGAACTGGAAAAAATGCATGATGACGCCGGTATTCGGTCGAATATCCTGGATTTCGTTGGGGCAACAACTTTCCAGCGAACTAATTTGTGCGAAGAAGTGGACCAGCAAAACGCTTTAGACCCGGAAACATCTCGCTGGCCTCCTGTACCACTTGGGCGCTGTGGCGCGGGAAAGCTAGGATCATCGTGGCCGTATAGGTCAAGGCTCCGGTCAGGACTGGGGCGGCCAAAGCCAGTATCGCGGGCAGATCATCCGGCAGTACGTGTCGTATCGCGATGGCAGCGGCCAGCATGACAAGCGAGCTGATAAAGGGCGGAGCATTGGCCAGCAGGATCGCCCGCGGGTCGATACCAACCTCTCGCTTCAACACATAGAGGATGCCAGCCAGACCGAGATAGATCCGGACCGCCAGAACAATGGAAATAACGACAGGACCATAGGGAGCAAAAATGGCGCAGGCGGCCACCATGATGATCGCGGAGCCGAGATTGAGCTTGAAGATCAGCGAGGTGCGGCCCAGTGCGTTGAGCAAGGGATGAAGAAGTATGCCGAGAATGCTAGGGGGAGCACTCACCGCAAGGGCGATCAGAACGAGGCCCGATGTCTGCCATTTCTGTCCGAAGAACAGGGGAACCAGTTGTTCAGCAACGACCGCCGTGCCGAAAAAGAGCGGGAAGCTGAATGTGCTGAAAAAGCCGGTCGTGCTGATATAGGCCTTGGCCAGCGACTCCCGATCGGGTAGGCGGGCGAAGCTCGACATCGCAGCGCTCAAAAGGGGAAAGGCTGTGAGCTGGTAGAGCGCTTCATAGGTTCTGATGCCCACGCCATAAATGGCAACGCTCAACGGTCCCTGCGCGATGCCCAAGGCCAACTCTGGAACGCGCTGGATGATGATCTTCAGCGTGCTGGCGCCCAGCAATCCAACGCCATGGACGATCTGCTCCGATGCATATTCCCGGGACCAGACCAGGCTCGGACGCCAATTCGAGGATAACCAGGTCACCACTGTGGTGACCACTGACGCCACCAGACGTTGGGCGACCAGCGCCCAGACGCCGTAGCCCGCATAGGCCGCCCAGACACCAACAACACCGGAGACCAGCGTACCCACCATGTAGCGGACGGCAAGTGCCCGATATCTGAAGTCCCGGCGAAACTTTGCCTCATGCACGAACCGGCTGCCGTCGACCAGGAAGCTGAGCGACAGTACCGCCAGCACGATGCCGCTGCCCGGCGCGAAGACCCGATCGATCAAGGGCGCCAGGACTAGCGCAAATAACAGGACCACAATGGCCGAGTTGGCCAGGCTGAGCCAGAATGCAACCGAAGCATAGCGTTCATCGAAGTCCTTGCGTCTCAGGATGAGTTCGCTCGTGCCCGCTTCGACGAACACGCGGCCGAACACGATGAAGGCCATGGCGAAAGCAACAACGCCGACGGCGTCGGCTTCAACCAGGTGCACCACCAGCGCGAAAACAATAAAGCTGATAAGACTGCTGGCCCCATTGCCTACGCTGGACCAGAAGGCACTCACAACGAACTGGCGCTTGAAGTTCATTCCACGCGCCTATTCTTTGAGGAACGATGCGATGTTGACCAAGATCAGCTTAGCTTACGTCCCGCCTGTAAGCATGATCAATAGTCGACGGCAAAAGAATTATTAGAATAATAGAGTATTTTTCCTGCTGCCCAAGTAATCTAAGTCTTAGCGCTGGCGGGGGCGCCCGCGCTTCCGAAACGTTGCTATGAATATCGTCATGCGGATCGCAGGGCCCAGGATTGCCACATGTTAGAAGATATCCGCCATCTGCCGGATGGGTCCACCGTCGAGTTCGATCTGTGCATCGTCGGCAGCGGACCGGTTGGCCTCTCGCTGGCACGTGAATTCATTGGTTCTCAGCTCCGGGTCTGCGTCTTGGAAAGCGGCGGCGTCGAACTTGATGCGCCGACGCAGTCTCTCGCCGCCGGAGAAAGTCAGGGCGATCGGTTCGTCAGTCTTTCACGCATGCGCCGGCGCCAGTTCGGCGGCCTGTCCAATGCCTGGAACGTACAAGTGGAGGATTATGCCCAGCATGGCGTGCGGCATGCCCCTTTCGAGGCCATCGACTTCGAAAAGCGCGACTGGCTGGTCCATAGCGGATGGCCTTTTTCGCGCGAGCATCTGGACCCTTTCTACCAGCGTGCATCCGATATTTGTGGCATCGGATCGCTCGACTATTCGGCCGATAGCTGGGAGGAGAGGCTTTCCCGGCGCCTGCCGTTTGCCGGCAGCGAACTTGAAACTACAATGTTCAAATTTGGTCCCAGCGCCCGATTTTTTGGTGATGGGCGCATGGCGCTCGAAGGGGCGTCGAACATTACGGTCTATCTCTATGCCAATGTTCTTGAGATTGAGGCCAGCCACAATGCCGGCGAAATAACGGGGCTGCGGGTGGCCGCATTGTCGGGTCAGCGCTATGCTGTCAAAGCCAGGCGCTATGTTCTTGCTACGGGCGCTATCGAGAACGCCCGACTGCTGCTGGCATCCAATCGTGTGCAGAAAGCCGGCCTTGGCAACGGCAAGGATCTGGTCGGCCGGTTTTTCATGGATCATCCCATCATCCGCACGGGTTTCCTGTACCCCTATGAGCAGAGTGCATTTTCCACCCACGCGCTCTATGACATGCGCTATCTCGACAAGCTGACCGTAATGGGCAGGCTGACCTTTGCCGAGGAAGCCCGGCGGCGCCAGCAGCTTCTTGGATTTGCCACGCTGCTTTTTCCGCGGACCCGCCGCCAGCAATCGCCTGCGCATGTAGCCGTACGCGAACTCCGCCAGGCCATGCGGGAGCGTCGGGTGCCGACCAATGCAGCCAGGCTTGTGGCCGACTTTGCCGGCAATCTCGATGACTTCGTGCTGGATTATTACAAGCATGCCGTCCGCCGGGATCATCTGTTTCCCAGCCTGAGCCGTGGCGGCTGGTCGAGCCAGGCGGGCAACGAGAAGCGCTACGACAAATTCGAACTCATCAGCCAGACCGAGCAATCTCCCAATCCGGACAATCGGATCACGCTCAGTCAGCGGCGGGACCCGCTCGGCTCAAATCAGCCTAAGCTCACCGTGCATTGGGCTGGCTCGGACAAGGACAGCATTCATCGTGCTCATGGGATCCTGGTGCGCCAGCTGGCGGCGGTGGGGTTGGGGCGGCTGGAGCTGGAGAATATCAACAACAGTGTCGGTCTCAGCCTGCACCATAATATGGGCACGACGCGTATGCACGAAGACCCGAGTCAGGGTGTGGTCGATCCCGATGGCAAAGTGCACGGCATTGCCAATCTCTATATTGCCGGTGGCTCGGTGTTCCCCACCGGCAGCTATGCCAACCCCACGCTGACCATGATTGCCCTGACGCTCCGCCTAGCCGATCATCTCAAGGCCACCGGGGCGCCGCTGACCCTCTAAAAAAGCACGCGCGCGGCGGGTGACTGCGCCTAGTCAGTTCTAAATGTGAACGATCCTGAGCAGCAATGACCGCCTGGGCACGTGTGTATCTTGATTGGGGTACACGGGGAGATCATCTCCACCATCCTCGACTGGTCTCCGGCGCGGTCGTCGAAATCGATTAGCCCCTGGTCAACGCCCGCTTTCGGCAGTGCAGCAGATGGTCCGAACGCCCGGAATGGCGTCGGAAGCTGGTCGCCGCGTTCTCGGGATCGGCTCAGGCTAGCGAGTTCATTGCGCGAAACAGCTATAGCCCATCCCTCTTTACCACCTGATCCCAATTTCTTGTGGCAACGACGGCGCCGTTTTCCGAAGCTGTGAGTTCGCCGCGAATATAGAAATTGGTCAGGTCCGAGTGCATTTCGGTCACCGTATCGACCTTGGTGCGCCAGCCATCGCGGCCCATTTCATAGCTCTGGATGAGCTTGTAATGGGAGCTGAGCGGGTCATTGTCGGCGATAGTCAGCTCGCGTTTGAGGCTATGGCTGAGTTCGGTGCCGATGTCGTCAAAGCGCAGAATGCCCTCGCCGAACAGGCCGCCAATGCCTTCGGTGACATAGGTGGTGGTGCCCGCAACGTGATCCTGGCTGGACCAGCGCTTGACGCTGCCCGGATCGAGCTGGGTGAGCGGGGTGGCCGGGCCATGCGCGGGCGGCGCGAAGCTGACAGCCCCGTCGCCTGTGTCACTGCGGGTGGGCAGATCGAGCCGGCTGGTGGCGGTGTCGATGGTGAGCGTTGCCGCTTCCGGCGATGGCCAGACCATGGGCCAATAGGCCGTGGCGATGGATACGCGGATGCGGTGGCCCGCGGGGAAGCGATAGCCGCAATCATTGAGTTTGACGGTGACATCATAGGCCCGGCCCGGCACCAATGGCGTCGGTTCGGCGTGGCTGTCCCGGTGGGTGAGGTTGAGCACCTGATAGCTGACCCGGATCACGCTGCCATCGGGCCGCACATCGGAGAGGCGCACCGAGACCTGTGCCACCGGCTTGTCTGAACTCAGCTTCAGCCGCAGTACCGGAGCGCCCAGCACTTCAATCGCATCGGCCAGAATAGGCGTGTCAAACACCAGCGCGCCGCCATCGTCGAGCCGCTGGTCGGTGGGGTGTTCACCCACGCATCCCGTGCCCATCCATTCGCCACCTGCTTTGCCATGGCTTTGCGGCGAGCAGATCGACAGCTGCCCGGCCGGAGCCGTGCCAGTGTGCAGGCCATGGTCAGCGCCCAGCTGGAAGCCGGTCGTGCCAATCTCAGGCGAAGGCCATTGCGCCTCCCCGACCCAGCGGCCGGGGGTGAAATTACGGGTGCCTTCAGGCGCGACGCTGTCCGAAATATAGGCGCGCAGATCGGGCTCGTTCATCACGCCGGTGTCGCGACCCTTGAGCCAATGGTCCCACCAACGCACGGCCTCTTGCAGGAACCCGATGGCCGGGCCCGGCACGCCGTCATGCGGATAGATATGGCCCCATGGCCCGATGATCGCCTTGCGCGGCGTCTTGAGCCCTTCGAGCAGACGCGGCACGGCATTGGTATAGCTGTCGGCCCAGGCGCCAATGGCCAGCACTGGCACTTCGATATCGGAAAAATCCTCGCAGACCGAGCCATGCTGCCAATAGGCGTCATAGCGCTGGTGTTCCAGCCACAGCGCGGGGAAGAAGGGCAGCTTTTGCAGCCGCTCCAGCCAGCTTGCCCGCCAGCTGTCGCCCACGATTTCGGGATCAAGCGGCCGCGACTGGTAGGCCAGCATGATCGTGCCCCACCACAGATTATCGTTGAGCAGCAAGCCGCCCATATAGTGGATGTCGTCGGTATAGCGATTGTCGGTCGAATAGGCGGTGATGATGGCCTTGAGCGCGGGCGGGCGGCGCGCGGCCACCTGCAGCCCGTTAAAGCCGCCCCAGCTCTTGCCCATCATGCCGACATTGCCGTCGCACCAGGGCTGTGCCGCGATCCAGGCAATCACTTCAAGCGCGTCGTCCTGTTCCTGGGCCAGATATTCGTCGGCCATGTGACCATCGGATTCGCCAGTGCCACGCATATCCACGCGAATGGCGGCATAGCCATTCTGGGCGAAATAGCCATGCATGGGTTCGTCGCGCCCGCGTGTGCCGTCGCGCTTGCGATAGGGGATATATTCGAGCACGGCCGGAACCTTGGCATCATCCTCCGGCAACCAGAGACGCGCGCCCAGGCGCGTGCCGTCGCTCATGGGGATCCAGATATGCTCTTGAATACGGATGGTCATGGATGGTCCAGAAAGTTCAGGCTTTTGCCAGCTGGCGCTTGGCCAGAATTGTGTCGAGCCAGTCCCGGCGGAGTTCCGGCACCGAGGTCACCAGCTCTTCGGTATAGGGATGGAAGGGCGGCTGGAAGATTTCAGCCGTCGGCCCCTGCTCGACGATCTTGCCGCGCTGCATCACCAGGGTCCGGTCGGCGAGCCGCCGCACCACGCCAAGATCGTGGGTGATGAAGAGGTAGGACAGCCCCAATTCGTCCTGTAGCCGCCGGAGCAGCCGCAAGATGTCCTCGGCCACCAGCGGATCGAGCGCGGAAGTGACCTCATCGCAGATGATCAGGTCCGGCTTGGCCGCCAGCGCGCGGGCAATGCAGACGCGCTGCTTCTGTCCACCCGACAGGGCGTCGGGAAGGCGTTCGGCGAAGTCCTGCGGCAGCCCGATCAGATCGAGCAGGCGCGCGACTTCCGCCTTGCGGGGGATTTCCTGCATGCCGAAATAGAATTCCATCGGTCTTCCGATGATCTCGCCCACGCTCTGGCGCGGATTGAGCGCCACGTCGGGCAGTTGATAGACCAGTTGAATGCGGCGCAGTTCCTCGCGTGTGCGGTTCTTGTAGGACCGCTCCAGCCGCCTGCCATCCAGGCTGATCATGCCCGAGGCATGGGGCGGCAGGCCCGCAATGGCGCGGGCCAGCGTGGATTTGCCGGAGCCGGATTCCCCCACCACGGCCAGCGTTTCCCCACGCCGCACCTGGCAGGAAATATCGTCCAGCACGGCCGTCTTGCCGTAATAGGCGCGAATATTGCTAACCTCGAGCAGGACTTCGCCGGCCTCGTGGCGCACCATCTCGCCGGCCAGATTGCCGTGCCGCTCAGCGACTAGGCTCTTGGTATAATCCTCGCGCGGGGCCTCAAGCACCTGCTCGGCCGTGCCTTCTTCCACCAGCTTGCCGTGGCGCAGCACCATGATGCGATTGGCAATCTGGGCGACCACGGCCAGATCGTGGGTGATGTAGAGCGCGGCAGTCTGATAGCGCTGGATCAGTTGGCGTAGCAGCGCCAGCACTTCGATCTGGGTGGTGACGTCCAGCGCGGTGGTCGGCTCGTCCAGCACCAGAATATCGGGGCGGCACGACATCGCCATGGCCACCATGGCGCGCTGCAATTGCCCGCCCGAGACCTGGTGCGGATAGCGCTCGCCAAATGTTTCGGGATTGGGCAGTTGCAGCGTCTTGAGCAGCTCGAGCTTCCAGGCTTCGGCCTCGGCCCGGCTCATACGGCCGTGATAGAGCGCGCCCTCGATGATCTGCTGGCCGATGCGAATGGCCGGGTTGAACGCCGCCGCCGCGCTTTGCGCGACATAGGCGATGCGGGCGCCGCGAATGGCCTCGCGGGTGCTGCGGGTGCCCTCCATTAGCGAGGTGCCGCCGATATCGATGCTGCCCCCCACTATTCTGCAGCCGCCCCGGCCATAGCCCATGGCGGCCAACCCGATGGTGGATTTACCCGCGCCCGATTCCCCGATCAGCCCCAGCACTTCGCCGGGCGCCAGATCGACATCGATGCCATCAACCAGGATGGCCCCATTGGGCGCCGCGACCTTGAGGCCGCGAATGGTCAGCACATTGTTCATCGGTCGGCTCCCTGGGTGGTGCCATGGCCCGACAGTAGCCAATCGACCACCAGGTTGACGCCAATGGTCAACAGCGCAATCGCGGCAGCCGGGAACAGCGGCGCATAAAGCCCATAAAGAATGGCCTGCTGGTTATCCTTGACCATCCCACCCCAATCGGCAAACGGCGGCTGGATGCCCAGGCCGAGGAAGGAGAGGCCCGCCACGAACAGGAAGGTGAAGCAGAAACGCATGCCGAATTCGGCAATCAGCGGCGGCAGCGCATTGGGCAGGATTTCCCGCGTGATCAGCCACCCGAGGCTTTCCCCGCGCAGCCGTGCGGTTTCGGCATATTCGAGCACGCTGATGCCCTGGGCAACGACGCGCGCCAGGCGGAACACGCGGGTGCTGTCGAGCAGCGCAATGGTGATGATCAGCACCGGCAGGGACGAGCCCAAAGCCTGCAACACCACCAGCGCCGAAATCAGCACCGGAATGCACATCACCGTGTCGACCACGCGCGACAGCACCGTATCGATCCAGCCGCCAAAAATGGCCGCGATAAAGCCCAGCGGAATGCCGATACAGAACGAAATCAGCGACGCCGCCAGCGACACGCCAATCGACATCTGCGCCCCGGCCAGCAGCCGCGAGAACAGGTCGCGCCCATTCTGGTCGAGCCCGAACCAATATTGCGCCGATGGCGGATCAAACGGCGAGCCGACGATTTGGTTCTGTCCATAAGGCGCCAGAGCGGGCCCGAGCAGGAAGACCAGCAGGTTTGCCGTAACGATAAACAGGCCCAGCCAGGCCGAGAAGGGAATAGCCTTGAGTGTGCGGGTCATCGTGGGTGCCTCAGACGCGGGTTGAGCGCGATCGCGGCGATATCGGCGATGCTGTTGAGAATGACATAGGCGGCGCCGAACACCATGGCAGCGGCCTGCACCAGCGGCAGATCGCGCTTGGCGACGGCATCGACCATAAAGCGCCCCAGCCCGTTATAATTGAAGATCGCCTCCACCAGCACGACGCCGGTGATGAGATAGGCAATGTTGAACGCCACCACATTGACGATAGGCGCCGCCGCATTGGGCAGCGCATGGCGCAGCACCACGCGCTTGGTGCGCAGGCCCTTGAGGAAAGCGGTTTCCACATAGGCCTGGTCCATCACCGACAGCACGGCGGTGCGCGTCATGCGCATCATCTGCGCCACCGTGACCAGCACCAGCGTCAGCGCCGGCAAGGTCGTGGCGCGCAGCCAATCGCCAAAGCTCATGCCGGCATAGGTATCGGCAAGGCTGGGCAACAGATTGAACTGCACGGAGAGGAAGAGGATCAGCAGCAGGCCCAGGAAATATTCGGGCAGCGAGACAAAACCGAGCGCCACGATATTGATGGTGCGATCAAACAATCCACCACGCTTGACCGCAGCGGCCAGCCCCAGCAGCACGGCCACTGGCACGCTGACAATGGCGGCATAGGCGGCCAGCGCCATCGTGTTGCCGAAGCGCGGCCAGAGCAGATCGGCGACAGGCTGGCGATTGGCCAGCGACATGCCGAGGTCCCCGGTGACAAAGCCGGAAAGCCAGGAGACATAGCGCTGCCATGCGGGCAGATCGAGGCCGAGATCCGTTCGGAGAGCAGCCAGGGATTCCGGCGTCGCATTCTGTCCGAGAATTGCGGAAGCAACGTCGCCCGGCAGGAGCTGGGTGCCCGCGAAAATCAACGCGGACACCAGCAGGAGCGTCAGGATCCCAAGCGTGAGACGCTTAAGGATGAGTGTGATCATTATGCTTCCAGCCAGACCTTTTCAGCCAGCCGCGCACCCATAAGATTGAACATGGGGTGGGAGGTTACGCCCTTGAGCTTGGTTGATACGGCGTCGAGATAATCGCCGAACATCGGGATCAGTGCGCCGCCATCATCGGATACCAGCTGCTGCAATTCGGCATAGATTTCCTTGCGCTTGGTCGGATCGAGCAGGGCGCGCGCCTCGGTCAGCTTGGTATCGAACGACTCGTTCTTCCAATGCGTGTCGTTCTGCGACGAGGTGGAGGAATAGGCAATGGTCAGCATCTGATCGGCAGTGGGGCGGCCACCCCAGTAACCCATCGAGAACGGCGCCTTCATCCACACATTGGACCAGTAGCCGTCGGCCGGCTCGCGCTTGATGGCGAGGTTAATGCCCGAGGCAGCAGCGCTGCCCTGGAAAATGGCCGCCGCGTCGACGGCGCCCGAGAACGCCGCGTCCGATGCCGACAGCTCGATGTCGAGCTTATCCATGCCGGCCTGCTTGAGGTAGAACTTGGATTTTTCCGGATCATAGGCGCGCTGCGGCAGGTCCATCGCGTAGAACGGGTCGGTGACCGGGATTGGATGGTCGTTGCCCAGCTGGCCATAGCCGCGCAGGGCGGTTGCCAGCAATTGCTCACGGTCGATCGCATATTTGATCGCCATGCGCACATTATTGTCGGCGTAGACGCCCTGGGTGCAATCCATCAGGAAGGTGAAGTGCTGGCCACCGGCCGACTGCACCACGGTCAGGTTAGGATTGCGCTTGAGCAGGTCGACGGTCTTGAAATCGAGCTGGTTGATGGCATGCACCTGCCCGCTCATCATCGCATTGGTGCGGGCGGCAATGTCGTTGATGACGATGACTTCCACTGCATCGACCCAGGCCGTATCGGGCTTCCAATAGCTTTCATTGCGGGTGAAGCGCGCACGCACGCCTGGATCATAGCTTTCCATCACGAAGGGGCCGGTGCCGATCGGCTTGGTCCAGTCGGTGAAGCCTTCCGGCACGACCAGGAAGTGGTAGTCCGACAGAATATAGGGCAGATCGGCATTGCCGCTTTCGAGCACGAACTTGATCTCGGTATCGGACACCTTGACCACATCGGCGAACTGGGCTGCCGTCGAGCGGGCGGCCGAAGTCGTATCGGCGCCGCGATGCAAGTTCAGCGAATAGAGGATGTCCTCGGCCGTCATGGTCTTGCCATTGTGGAAGGTCACGCCCTGGCGGATCGTGAAGGTCCATTCCTTGGCGTCGGCAGACGGCTCCCAGCTTTCAAACAACTCGGGGCGGACGCGATTGTCCTTGTCGATTTCGACCAGACCGTTGAACACCATATAGGCCTGGTTCACCGGCACCCAGTCATTGAGCACGCGAATATCGAAATTGTCGGTGGTCGAACCCCCGCCAATGCCCATCTTCAACACGCCCCCACGACGCGGTGCAGCTTCCTGGGCCATGGCCGATGGTACGATCAGCCCCGAGGCCAGAGTGGTCAGGCCCAGTCCGGCGGCGCCTGCCATGAACTGGCGGCGGCTCAAGTCGAACGAACGCGTCTGCTGCGACATATATTCACCTTGCTTGATTGATCAGCCGCGCCCCGTCAAAGGACGCGGGCTGGGGTTCCCGTGGCTGAAATACTAGTCGGCAAAAGCGCCATCCCGGTATGATTTAAAATCATACCCCCATCAGAATACAGCGTGCATACTTTGCCGAGCCCCGTCGCTAAATGGCACTTCGCTTCGAGCTCCCGGGAGGGGTTTCGAGGGCGTTGTCGATCATCTTCGCGACCATTGCATGGCCGCGCTCTGGAGCATTTGAGATGGAGCTTGCGACAATCGTAGGTCTCGTCGGCGCCGTTGCCTATCTGGCTGGCTACGCATTGATTCAGCTGCGTATTTTGACCATCGAGGATGGCCGTTATGCCGCGCTCAATATCATCGGGGGCTTGGCGCTGATCTATTCCCTGATGTGGGATTTCAACCTCGGCTCCTTCCTGACGCAGATCGCCTGGCTCGTCTTCACCGTGGTCGGCTTCGTACATGGCCAGCTCAAGCGCCGCAGCGCGATCTAGCGGTCATTGCTCACATTGTTGGCTATGAGCCAGTCCGAGACTTCCCGCACGATGCGGCGCTGGTGCCGGTCGGCCGGGCGCATCAGATAGAACCGCCCTTCGGACTGCATCCAATGGTCGTGCATCGGCACCAGCGTGCCGGCCTCCAATTGCTCGCGGATCAGCCAGGTCCAGCCCAGCACATAGCCAACGCCCTGCATGGCTGCCGCCACGCATAGCCCATAATCGCCCAGCAGCCAGCGCCGTGCATCGGGAGGAGGCTCAAGCCCCGCATCGCGCCACCATTGCGGCCAATCCTGCCATTCGCGCATGGAATCCTCGATGCCGATAATCACCGGGTCGGCCACGCTATCGAGCCGCGGCAGACTGGGCGCGGCGACTGGCACGATCTCCTCACGCCCCAGCACGATCAGATTGACCCCGACCGGCCGCTCGCTGCGGTAGAACACCGCCAGATCGAATTCATCGAGCCGCAAATGCACGATGTCGTCGGTCACCTTGAGCCGCAATTCGAGCCCCGGTACTTCCTGCCGCAACCGGGTCAGGCGCGGCATGAACCATTGGTCGGCGATGCCGCGCGAGCAGGCAATGGTGACCTGGCGCGGTCCGCTCCAGCTGCGCACGCCCTCGGTGACCGCCGCCACTTCCCCAAGCAGCTTGCCAATATCGACCGCATAGGCCTCCCCGATCGGGCTGAGCTGCACACCATGGCTGGCGCGTACGAACAGCTTGGAGCCGATATAGGCCTCAAGCTTGCCGATCTGCCGGCTGACCGCACTCTGCGTCAGGCCCAGCTCATGCCCGGCGCGCGAGAAGCTGCCCATGCGCGCCGCAGCCTCGAACACCACAAGAGAATTGAGCGGCGGCAGCGCACGGCTTCGCGTCATCGGAATGGCGTTAGCCTGGTCTCGGATGGAAGGCACGACGATCCTGAATTAACTGCCATTTGCGACCGTCCAAATTATCTGGCGCGCCAAGAAGGTCCCGGAGAACACATCCGCCGGAACATCTCAAACCACAGTCATATTCACTCAGTCGGGCGCAACCGCAATGCCGAATTCCACATGTCAGCCGTTGCAGGAATCGACGGGAAGGTTGCAGTTGCTAGGCCAGTGGCCCGATGGCGCCAGCTGCGCGAAGAGATGGCAGCCGAGGTTGACGCCGACATTGTGGGCGGTTGCGGCCCTTCGGAGGGGATATTGGAGGGACGAGGTGACGACCGCGTGGGACGGCGGTCGCGTTGCTCCTCCCTAACCGCCGCGCACAGCCGAAATGGGGTACACAGCGGAATGTCTGAATCTGGACATCCCGCTGCAGCAGAACATTCCCGTGATGCCAGCAATGATGGGTGGTCAGCAATGCCGGCCACCCATGTCTGTTAAATCCAGTCTGGGACCATATCGCCGGCGTAGCGCGCCCCGAAAGCGCCATCCGGCAGGATGCTCCCTATGCGGACAAGGTCATCGTCAGACAGCGTGACGTCAGCGGCCGCCAGGTTTTCCTCCAGTCGCTCGATCCGACGTGTGCCGGGGATCGGCACGATGTCGTCGCCTTGCGCCAGCAGCCAAGCGAGGGCTAGCTGGGACGCCGTGATGCCCTTTGACTGGGCCAGAGCGCCGAGTTGTCGGACGGCATCGAGGTTCTTTTCGAAATTGCCGGGCTGCCAACGTGGGTCATACCGGCGCATGTCGCTCGCTTCATATTCGGCGGCCGGCTTGACAGTGCCGGTGAGGAAACCGCGACCCAGCGGCGAATAGGGAACGAAGCCGATGCCCAGTTCGCGTATCGTGGGCAGTATGGCTTCGACTTCGCGTTCGAAGACGGAATATTCGGTCTGCAGAACCGTCACCGGCTGCACGGCGTGAGCCTTGCGAATGGTCTGCGGTCCAGCTTCGCTGAGGCCAAAATACTTGACCTTGCCTTCGGCGATCAGGTCTTTGACGGTGCCGGCGACGTCCTCGATCGGCACATTGGGATCGACGCGGTGTTGGTAGAGAATGTCGATCTGCTCGACGCCAAGATAGCGCAGGCTGTTTTCCGTCACCTGGCGAATATGGTCCGGCTGGCTGTTGGCGCCGTAATTGCCATCCTCGAAGGTGAAGCCGAATTTGGTGGCGATAACGATATCGTCGCGAAAGCCTTTCACCGCCTCGCCGATGAACTTCTCGTTCTCGCCCCGGCCATAGAGTTCGGCGGTATCGAAGAAGGTAACGCCCAGATCATAGGCGCGCTTGATGAGGTCGAGGCCGGCTTGCGTGTCGGCCGCGCCATAAGCCAGATGAAACCCCATGGCGCCGTAGCCGATGGCTGATACTTCCGGTCCGTTCTTGCCGAGTTTGCGCTTCTGCATCGCAATATCCTTTCCTGCGTGTGCCGCCGGAATGTAGGTACGACCGGTTGCCGGCTGGATGTCTGATGGTCCCAAATGATTGCCTGATCCTGCTGATTGCTTGACCTTTTGAGGCAAGAAGCGTGGAATAGCGCCATGACAGACCTGGACGATATTCGCACCATTGCGCAGCGCCATGCCGGCGCGCCCCACCCGGCAATGCCGCGGCTTCATATCTATCGCATCGATAATCCCACCGACGCCGCCGGCCTGATTTATCAGCCGGTCGTTTGCCTCGTTCTGCAGGGCCGCAAGCGCACGTTTATCGGCGATGGCGTGCTGGAATATGGCCCAAGCGAATGCATGGTGGTGGCTGCCGAACTGACGGCCATGGGACAGGTTTGCGAGGCATCCACCGACGAGCCCTATCTGGCGCTCAATCTCTTTCTCGACCCCGCCGTGATCTCGTCGATCCTGCTCGAAATGAACGCGCTTGCTGAGCCCGCCATCGGCTCGGGCTTCGGCGTCGCCAAGGCGGGGCCTGCGCTGCTCGATGCCTGGCGCCGGCTCGTCAGCCTGCTGGACCGACCCGACGAGATACCGGTCCTCGCGCCGCACCTCGAGCATGAGCTGATGTTCCGGCTGCTGATGGGCCCGCATGGTGCCTTGCTGCGCCAGATTGCCGGCGCGGACACAAGGCTATCCCATATCCGGCGGGCCATGGCCTTTGTTCGCCAGTATTATGCCGACCATCTCAGCATCGATGCCATGGCGGCGGTCGCCGGCATGAGCGTGTCGGTGTTTCATCGCCGTTTCAAGGCGGTGACCGGCGTCAGCCCGCTGCAGTATCAGAAGCATATTCGGCTGCACGAGGCGCGCCGGCGCCTAGTGACTGAACATGCCGAGGCAGCCAGCGTGGCCTACGCCGTTGGATATGAAAGTGCGTCTCAGTTCTCGCGTGAGTATAAAAGACTGTTCGGCGCGCCACCACGTCGCGACGCGGACACCTTGCAGTCGATCGTTGAAGCCGATCCATAAAGCCCAGCATTATCTCGTTCGCAAACCACGGGAGCTTACAGGATTTTGCCCGCGCGCTGCGAACGGCGATTTAGGCGAAAGCTCGCCGAGCGGACCGCCATTTTGCGCCTGCCGCTGCCATTCCTTGTTGAGCCGTGATTCCTGCACTTTCAGCTGCCCATGCCCCCATTCGCCACGTGCCGGGAGATGCGAGTCGGGGCAGGGTGGGAAACGGACGGGGAGCTTTCGGTCTAACTATCGGAATCAGCCGCCCCACCGTCGTGTTAAAAGAAGTTGGTCGCGTGTTCAGCCACCGTGACCAGTCCGCCAATCTCTATTCCAGAACGACGATTGCCTCGACCTCAAAGAGCATGGCGGCAATTGCGAGCTTGGGAACAGGAACCAGTGTCTGCGCCGGTAGCCTATCGCCAAACATGGCGGTGACGTTCTGTGTCAGCACTCCGAGCTTGGACATGTCGTGATCGACCACGAAAACCGTAAGCTTGGCGACCTGATCCGGTCTGGCGCCAATTCCTTCAAGCGCGGCACCAAGGTTTGCATATGCCTGCTCAACCTGAGCTGCGAAGTCGGGTGACAAACCTCCCGTGCTGTCTTGGCCGCCTTGACCGGAGATATAAGCCACCCGTGCATTGGCAGGCAGGATCACCGCGGTGCTGTAGCCGTTCGGCGTAGGGTCTCCCAGTGCCGGCGGGTTGATGATGGTTAGCTCCTGCGCCGTCGTTGCAGTCGATATTGCCATGATAATTAGTCCTCCAATGAGCAGGTGCTTGATAGCGCGTGACATGATTTTCCTTAGGGATTCCGAGACAGGGCGGGTGGGCATTGTGTGACTGCCCCTGATCGACGGCGAGACTTTAGCCCGCCATACCTGTCAACTTGTGTCAGGTTGGTTTATGCTCTTTTTCATGCGAGCAAGCCGCCTTCCATCGATCCTGACCACGCTTCAAGCCAAAGGACACGTTACCGCACAGGCGCTTGCCGATGAGTGCGAGGTATCCCTGCGAACGATCTACAGGGATGTGGACGCGTTAAGTGCAGCAGGCATCCCCGTTTACAGCGTACAGGGGAGCAATGGCGGCTATCGCCTGCTCGACGGCTATCGGGTTCGTTTAAATGGCTTGTCCTCGACGGAGGCCGACGCACTGTTTCTCGCCGGTCTCACCCGACAGGCCGCCGATCTGGGAATGGGTGCTGTTGCGGCAAGCGCGCGTGCAAAGCTTGTAGCTGCGCTGCCAGAGGCCATGCGGTCCGGCGCGATGAAGGCCCGTTTCCACTTTGATGCGCCAGCTTGGTTCGCAGAACCCGAGACTCTGGACATCCTCCCAGCAATTGCCGATGCGGTGTGGAACCAGCACCCGATACGCATGCAATACCAGAGCCGAACGACCGACGAGGAGAGGCGAGTTGAGCCCCTTGGGGTCGTGTTGAAAGGTGGTGCCTGGTATTTGGTCGCTCAAGTTCACAATGACATCCGCACTTTCCGTATTTCGCGAATTGGCAAGATGACTGTGCTGGATGGGCGTTTTGAATATCCAATGGCTTTCAACCTTGAAGCATATTGGACAGAGAGCATTCGGCGATACGAAGCGGATCTTCATCCAAACCGGGCAGAAGTTCGTCTCTCGCCTCGTGGCTTGGACTTAATGGAGGAGCTTCTGCCTCCCTATATCCGCACCGGTGCTGTGATCTCGGAGCAAGCCGATGCGCGGGGCTGGAAGCAGGTTTCAGTGTCGGTAGGTTCCATAGCGCACGCCGCCATGGACCTGCTGCGCTTTGGTAGAGAACTGGAGGTAATTGGGCCGCCCGAACTTCGAGCTGAAATGACCCACGTTATTGGCGCACTTGCAGACATCTATAAGTGCTGAGCCAGAGGAAGGCGCATGGCGAACGGCAGATTTCGATCTTCTGCACGGAACGCCCGAATTGAGGCCGACAGCGGCCAGGCTGCGCGCCATTTTAGCCATTTTGCGCGGTACGCGTGCGCAAGGGCGCAGCAGACCTATTTTCCTGATTTTCTTTGGAGGTTTTGGACTGCGACGGCCCTAGTCAGACAGGCCGCTGGAGCGGGTGAAGGGAATCGAACCCTCGTCATCAGCTTGGGAAGCTGCTTCTCTACCATTGAGATACACCCGCAACGGGGTTCTAGATGCTGGAAATCGCTGGCGCCGTCAAGCGGGTGCTGCAGGCTAGGGCTTGCGATCGTCAAGAGATTGCAAGCCCCGCCCCAGGGCACGCACTAAAGCGTCGTTGCTGTATCCACCGAAACCTCCACCGACATGCCCGGCAATAGCCGCGCCGCCAGGTCCTGGCCCTCGTCCAATTCAATCCGCACCGGGATGCGCTGGGCGATCTTGGTGAAATTGCCGGTGGCATTGTCGGGCTTCAGCACGCTGAATTCCGAGCCCGCCGCCGGGGAAATTTCCGAGATATGGCCGGTCAGCGCGCCATAGCCGAGTGCATCAACCTTGATATTGGCCTGCTGCCCAACGACAATCCCCGCCAGCTGGGTTTCCTTGAAATTGGCGATCACCCAGGTCTGGGGCGGTGTTACCGAGGTCAGCTGGGTGCCGATCGACACATATTGGCCCAGGCGCGCCGTGACTTCGCCCAATACGCCATCGACCGGCGCCACGACTCGTGTGTTGGAAATATTGATCCGCGCCAGTTCCACTGCAGCTTCGGCGCCCTTGACCGCGCCTTCCAGCGCCGGTTTGCCGCCTTCCACCAGCGACAGGTTCTGTTCGGCAATGCTGACCGAGGCACTGGCCTGGTCGACACTCGATTGCGCCTGCGCCAAGGCCGAATGCACCTGATCCACCGTCGATTGCGGCGACAGCCCCGAGGCGAGGAGCGAATCGGTGCGTGCCGCATCCGCCTGTGCCTTGCTCAGGGCGGCTTGCGCCGCCGTCAGCTGCGCCTTGGCCAGATCGACACTGGCTTGCTTGGAGGCATAATTCTGGTCGTAATTGGCCAGCGCATTCTGCTGTTGCAGCAAGGCCGCTTCGGCCTGCGCCAATTGCTGGACATAGATGCGGTCATCCAACTGCACCAGCACGTCGCCCTTATGCACGTTCTGATAATCGGTCACCGGCACAGCCACGACATAGCCCGCCAGCTGCGGCGCAATCAGCGTCACGCGGCCTTTGACATAGGCATTGTTGGTGCTCTGCACGCTGGTAGTGAAGGGCGGCAATTGCCAGGCATAGAGCACCGCGCCGATGCCGATGAGGCCAGCCAGCACAGCCGGGATTGTCGCCTTGGACAGAACGAGTTCTTTGATACGCATAGTTTGGTCTTTCAGGTCGATATCAGGCGGGCTGCGCCTGGAGCGGGGTGGCAGGCTTGCTCAAAGCGGCAAGTGCCAAATGGGTGAGCAGCACGGCGATGGCCGCCAGCGTTGCCGCGAAAATCAGCAGGAACAAATCGTTATAGGCCAGCACATTGGCCTGCTGGGTGGCGGATTGGCCCAGTAGCGCCAGCCCCCTGGCATCGCGCTGCGCCGGATCGGTCAGCACCCTTGCATAGGCGCCGCCATAGGCCTGGATACGCTGCGCCACCAACGGATCGAGCAGGGTGATCCCTTGCGCGATCACATTGGAATGGAACTGCTCGCGCAGCGTCACGAAGCTGCCGAATATGGCCGAGCCCAATAGGCCACCCAGCGTCTGGCTGGTCAGAAACACAGTGAGAAACGACAGGATATATTGCGGCCCCCGTGCCAGCGCCCGCAAAAAGCCATGCAGCATGGCCGGGGGCAGGAACAGGCCCGTCGCCATCCCGATCAGCGCCTGGCTGACAAAGAATTGCTCGGGCCGGCTCAGCACCGTGCTTTGCGAATCCATCCAGGCGGCAATGGCGATCAGCACCAGCGCGGTCAGGTGGAACAGCGGCGTGCGCGCGGGCTTCATCACCATGCTCAGTCCCGCCGTGGCCGCGAAGGTCGCCACCCCGACAATGCTGAACAGGCCAATGAGCTGGTCATTCTGCAGGTTGAGTACGGTGAACAGGCCAAACACCCCCACCGATTGCTCCGACAGCAACAGGCGGATGACGATCAAGGAGCCCGCAAAGATCAGCATGTCGCGGCTGAACAGCCAGCGCAGGTCGATAATGGGGTTCTTGCGATGCAGTTCGACGAGGCAAAATAGCACCAGCGAGCCAATGCCCACGGCCAGCAGCACGCCGATCCATGGCGCTTCGAGCCACCAATAGACCCGGCCCATGCCCAGCACGATGGCCATGCATGCGAAGCCCGTTGCCATCAGCGGCAGGCTGATTATGTCGTCCTTGTCGAACACTTTGGCGCGGGGCGGCGGCACCAGTGGCACCAGGAACACAATGGCGAGGCTCACCAAAGCGAGCCCGGCTTCGACCATATACAGCCCCTGCCAATCGCCCATGGCGAGCAGGTCCGGCGAAATGACGCGGGCCAGCGGCAGCGAGAGCGAGCTGCCCAGCATGCCGAAGCACAGCCCGATGGTCAGCTTCTTGGCCGGCGGCAGCCATTCGAGCATGTAGAAGAAGGCCAGCGTGCTCAGCGGCGCCGCAGCAATCCCCATGATTGCCCGCACCCAGATGGCCGATTGCAGGTCATGGGCAAACAGATGCGCCAGAACGATCAGTGCATAGACAATGATGCCCAGCTCGGCAAAACGCCGCATACCGAACTGGCTGCGGATTTTGAACATGACGATCGTGCCGGTCATGTTGGTGGCAAAATAGACCGTCGGCAGCCAGGCCATTTCGGTGGCGGTCGCGCCAAACGAGGCCTGCAGGCCGGTGAGGTTCGCCGTGACCAGATTGAGCCCGAGCCCTTGGGTAATGCCCAGCACGATGGAGCTGATCACATAGACCATGTTCCACAGCGGGGATTTCGGCACAAAGGGCGCCATGCCCGGCGGACCAGCCGGGGCAGGGGCCGGGGCGACAGGCGCCGCGGCAGCAATTGGAGCGGGTTCGTTCACGACACGCGCTCCCCAAGCTCGTCGCTGACCGGCGGCTTCAGCGCCTCGATGCGCTCCAGCAATATCGTCAGAATCCGATTGGTGGTCGCCACGTCCTCGGCGCTCAGCCCATCCAGCAACTGCGCATTGAGCCCGTCGGTCAACACGCCAACCTGCTCGGCCAGCGGCCGCCCGGCATCGGTCAGCATGATCAGCTTGGCTCGCCGATCATGCGGCGACGGCTCGCGGCGGATATGGCCCAGGCTTTCCAGCCCATCCAATATCCGCACCGCCGTCGGGTGCTCGACGCCGAGAAATTCCGTCACCGCCGCCTGGCTCACCCCCTCGGGGCTGCGCACCAATTGCAGCAGCACGCGGGCGCGCGCCGAGGTCAGGCCCAGGCTCTTGAGCTGGGCATCAAAGCCCGTGCTCAATTCCCGGCCGACCCGGCCAATGATGCGCAACAGATTAGGGTTCGGAGACATTATGTAGACCAATACAATGTAGCATGCTACTTATATTGGCGATGTAAGCCCGATACCGCATTCTGTCCATGCCCCATTTCGGCATGGCTCCTTTGCAATCAGGAATTGGGATGCCTGTTTACCCCACAGCTTCCTCCCCACCGCATCTTCCTCGGGCTCGACCCGAGGACCTCTCCCCGCCAGCGCCAAGCTGAGAATGGCCCCGGGTCAAGCCCGAGGGAAACGCGGTGCGTATGCTGGGAGGGAAGAAGAAGGCCCGGGTCCGAGAGCCACGATCCGCCTCCCTCCCCCTTGAGGGGAGGGATTGAGGGTGGGGGTTCTGAGCTTTCCACCGGCATGGAGTTTGTGGAGGGTGCAGAACCCCCACCCTAGCCCTCCCCTCAAGGGGGAGGGAACGGCATCGGGGCTCTCCGCCCATCAAGGTAAAGCTCGGCCGCCCCTAGGGCGTATACGGCCTAAAATGCTTGGACAGTTTGAGCGTCTGCGCCTGATAATTCGAGCCCAAAGCCGTGCCATAAAGCCGGTCCGGCGCCTCGGCCAGCGTCTCGTAGATCAGCCGGCCAATAGTCTGGCCGTGCCCGAGCAGAAACGGCACTTCGCGGCTGCGCACTTCGAGCACCGCCCGGCTGCCGCTGCCGCCAGCCGGCGAATGCCCGAAACCGGGGTCGAAAAAGCCCGCATAATGCACGCGGAATTCGCCCACCAGCGGATCAAACGGCACCATTTCGGCGGCATGGCTCGGGGGCACATGCACCGCCTCGTCGCTGACCAGAATATAGAATTCGTCGGGATCGAGGATCAGTTCTTCCCGCCCGCGATTGGTCAGCGGCTCCCAGAAGTCCAACACATCGAGCGCGGCCTTCTTGTCGACATCGACCACCGCCGTATGCCGCTTGGAGCGGAACCCGATCAGCCCATTGCGCCCATCGCCTTTGAGGTCGATGGACAGCGCAATGCCCTCCCCAACCGGATAATGGCCGCCAAACACCAAAGTGTCGGAATCGTGCAGCGCCCGGTGTTCGGCGATGGACAGCCGCGTATCGCCCGAGCGGAACCGCATCTGGCTCAGCCGCGATCCGGTCCGCACCAGCACCGGGAAGGTGCGCGGGCTGACTTCGAGGTAAAGCGGGCCCTTATAGCCCTCCGGCATCTGGTCGAATCCGCGCGCCCGATCGCCGATGACGCGGGTGAACACATCCAGCCGCCCCGTCGAGCTTTTGGGATTGGCCGAAGCGCTGACCGCGTCCGGCAGGTCCAGGCTCTCCTGCAGCGGCACCAGATAAACGCAACCACGCTCCAGCACGGCGCCGTTCTTGAGGTCGATTTCATGCAGCTTGAGTGCTTCGATCCGCTCGGCCACCGAATGGCTGGGGCCGGGCAGGAAGCTGGAGCGCACCCGATAGGCGACATCGCCCAGCCTCAGGTCGAGGCTCGCCGGCTGCACCTGATCGTGATCGAAGGGGCGCGCCGCGATGATGGCGCCTTCGCCAGCCAGCTTTTCGATCAATCGCGCCGGAAACACGCCCCGCGGCCAGGCCTGCTGCTTGTCCATGTTACCTTCGCATGCGTATCGAGGGCTTAGTCCCTAGCAATCCCTGCAATTGACGCCAACAGGCAATTGGCCTTAGATCACAGCCCAGTGGTGATTTGGCCGGTCAGGTTGCAGCCACTTTAAACAAGTTGCTAAATGACCGTTTCAACCGGCCACCTTCGTGCGCCGGTTTTTTGTTGAAAGTGCCGTCATGTCCAAGACCAACAATCCGCTGCTCGATCCGGCCCGCCTGTCGCCGCAAACCCAGCTGGTCCATGGCGGCGGCATGCGCACCGATTTCAACGAAACCAGCGAAGCCATTTTCCTCAATTCGGGCTATTCCTATCCCAGCTCCGAGCACGCCGAACGCCTGTTCCAGGGCAAGATTCCCGGCGGCCACAATTATTCGCGCTTCGCCAATCCCACCGTCGATATGTTCCAGGAGCGCATGGCGCTGCTCGAAGGGGCAGAGGCCGGTCGCGCCTTCGCCTCGGGCATGGCCGCCGTCACCAATGCAGTGATGAGCCAGGTGCGGGCAGGGGATCATATCGTCGCGGCCCAGGCCCTGTTCGGCGGCTGCCGCTATGTGGTGGAAGATTATGCGCCGCGCTTCGGCGTCACCTCGACGCTGGTCGATGGCCGCGACCCCGAAAACTTTGCCCGCGCCATGCAGCCCAATACCAAGGTCGTGTTCATCGAAACCCCGACCAATCCGACGCTGGAACTGGTCGACATCAAGGCCGTCGCCGAGATCGCCCACGCCCATGGCGCCAAGCTCATCGTCGACAATGTCTTTTCCACCGCTCTCTACCAGAAGCCGCTCGAGCTGGGGGCGGATCTCGTCACCTATTCTGCCACCAAGCATATTGACGGGCAGGGTCGGGTGCTGGGGGGCATCGTGCTCGGCAGTAAGGAACTGATCGAAGGGGACGTGCACACCTTCCTGCGCCAGACCGGGGCAACCCTCAGCGCCTTCAACGCCTGGGTGCTGCTCAAGGGCCTTGAAACCTATGCCATCCGCGTCGAGCGCATGACCGACAGCGCCGAAAAACTGGCCGCGGCCCTCGCCAGCCATCCCAAGATCGAGCGCGTCATTTACCCGCATCACCCGAGCCACGGGCAATACGACCTCGCCAAGCGCCAGATGACGCGCGGCTCGACCCTGCTCGCCATCGACGTCAAGGGCGGCCAGGACGCCGCCTTCGCCTTCTGCGACAGTCTGGCGGTGATCCTCATCTCCAACAATCTGGGCGATGCCAAATCGCTGATCACCCACCCGCGCACTACCACCCATGCGCGCCTGACCGAGGAAGTTCGGCTCGAAACCCGCGTCACCCCCGGCCTCGTGCGCCTCTCGGTTGGCCTTGAATCCAGCGACGACCTGATTGCCGACCTGATGTACGGTCTCGATCAGGTCTGAAATGTTCACGACTAGACCTCATGGTGAGCCTGTCGAACCACGAGGTCGTGCCCCGATGCCGTCCAGGCTACCATTGCTGAAGCGTGCCATATTGGGCTGGGTGCAGTCCCATCCACGGAACAGCACCTCCCCCTCGATGGGGGAGGTTGGGAGGGCATGGAGCCGCGCGCTGCAATGCGTGGTCGCGTCACTACTTCTCGCCACCCCAACCCTCGCCCAATCGCTCCCCTATCACAGCGATCCCGGCGCCCGCGAAATCTTGCCCAGCCTCTCGCCCGTGCCGGCCATACGCTTCCTCACCACCACCGATTTTCCGCCCTTCAATTTCCGCGATCCCGGTGGCGAACTCATCGGCTTTAATGTCGATCTGGCCCGCCGCATCTGCACCGAGGTCAATGTCGCCTGCACCATCCAGGCCTGGCCCTGGGAGCAGGCCGCCGATGCGCTGGCCGATAGTCAGGGCGATGCCCTGATTGCTGGGCTCGACATGTCCGATGACAACGGCAAGCGCTTCGATTTTTCCGCCACCTATCTGGCGCTGCCGGGCCGCTTCGTCACCCGCTCCGCTGATATCGCCACCTTCGACGCCACAGCCCTAGCCGGCAAAACCATCGCGGTCCGCGCCGGCAGCACCCACGAAGCCTTCGTGAAACGCTACCTGTCCGGGGCCAATATCGCCCCCTTCGCCAATGAAGTCGAAGCCTTGGCCGCCGTGCAAAATCGCGCCGCCGACCTGTTCTTCGGCGACGCCATGCGCGCGTCCTTCTGGCTCAATGAAAATCTCGATTGCTGCGGCTTTGCCGGCGACGCCTATTTCCGCCCCGCCCAATTTGGCGAAGGCCTCTCCATCGCCGTTCCCGCCGGCAATGACGCCGTGCGCCACGCCATCGACTGGGCCCTGATCCGCCTCAAGGAAAACGGCACGCTCGACGAACTATATCTTCGCTGGTTCCCCGTCGGATTCTATTGAAGAAGCGGTTCAGCCCGCCATCCCAATATTTCAGATCGATCAGGTTGCGCCGGTCAACTGGCGCCTTCAGCACGCTCAGCGTCAGCGTGAACGGCACCCCGGCCATATAAAGGCCGGTCGTGCGGTGATTGCCATCCAGCAGCAGATAGCCATCCGAGCCGAGGTCATAGGCGGGAACCTCGATGCGCTGATGCTTGCCTTCGGCAATGAAATAATCGCGCATCGAAAGGAACGAGGTGCGCACGACGTCACAATGTTCGTCGATCCGCGCCACCAGGTCTTTGACCTTCAGCGGGCGGGCGAAAGGGTTGGCCAGCGCCGCCTCGACACGATGATGCGTGGCCCGGAACGCAGTGTAGAATTCGCCCAGCTCGGCAGGCGAGGTAAATTGCCGCCGCTCGATGCTCACTTCATGGTCAGCGATGCGCTCGGGATGGAGGCGCAGGCTGATATCAGGAAAACGCTGCAGATATGCCGCAGCGGCGCGGCGGTCGGAAGTCGATCTGGTCATCGAGCGAGTGCACTAAATTGAGTTTTTTTAATGATGACAAGAATGTCATAATTGGCCTACTCGCTCAATGACGGAAATGTCACACAGGCATCCGCCGATGCCGCGCCCGCGCTGCCGCTTCGATCGCCGCCGTCGTCAACCGGTCCAGATCCAGCTTGTCGCGCAGCATCTCGAGGAACCGCAATTCCTCCTGCTCCAGATGTAGATCGACCGCGGTCACCTCTACCGCCACGGCATAGGCGGTGTCCTGCAACTTAGCCGGCAGCGCCGCGATCGCATCGTCCAGCACCTTGTCCAGCCCACCCGGCCCGTTCAGCGTATCGGCGCAGGCATTGGCCACCGCCGTCAGCCGCGTCTTGTCGAACCCGTCAAATACCGGCAGCCGGCCGACCAGGGCCTGGATGCGCAGCAATTCCTTTTCGGTCATGGCACTGTCGGATGAAGCGGCCACCAGCATCAAGTGGATCAAGGCGTCATGGGCGGCAAGGGTCATCGCGTTTTCCATTCCTGGCGTCGTGTCGCCGATAGCTAGGCAGGCGCCCCGCTCATGGCAAGCAGCGCACCACCGAGATTGACGCAGGCGTGCGGGAATGCAACACACCTCCCCGCCTCCCACAAAATACCGAAAGGCTGGTTCCTTGTCGCCCGCTCCTTTGCCCCCACTCGATCCTGCGTTTTTCGACGCTGCCCAAACTGCCCGTGCCTGGCCGTTTGAGGAAGCCAAAAAACTGGTGGCTAGGCTGGAGAAAACCGGCAAGGGCGAGGCCGTGTTCGAAACCGGCTATGGCCCCTCGGGCCTGCCCCATATCGGCACGTTCGGCGAAGTGGCCCGCACCACCATGGTGCGCACGGCCTTTCGCCTGCTGACGCGCGATCAGATTCCGACCCGGCTCATCTGCTTCTCCGATGACCTCGATGGCATGCGCAAGATCCCGGACAATGTGCCCTCCAAGGAGGCCATGGAGCCGCATCTGCAAAAGCCGCTCAGCGCCGTGCCCGATCCTTGGACCAATGAATATGCCAGCTTCGGCGATCACAACAACGCCATGCTGCGCCGGTTCCTCGACACCTTCGGCTTCGACTACGAATTCGCCAGCGCCACCGATTACTACCGCTCCGGCAAGTTCGACACCGTGCTGCGCCGTGCCGCCGAGCGCTATGACGACATCATGGCCGTCATGCTCCCCACTCTGGGCGCCGAACGGCAGGCGACCTATTCGCCCTTCCTGCCGATCTCTCCGATTTCGGGTCGCGTGCTCTATGTGCCCATGAAGGAAGTCGATGCCGCCAACGGCACCGTCACCTTCGCCGATGAAGATGGTCGCGACACCACCGTGCCGGTCACCGGCGGCCACGTGAAGATGCAGTGGAAGCCCGATTTCGGCATGCGCTGGGCCGCCCTTGGTGTCGATTTCGAAATGTTCGGCAAGGACCACCAGACCAACGCCCATGTCTATGACAAGATTTGCGAAATCCTCGGCGGCAAGGCGCCCGAGCACTATGTGTTCGAGCTCTTCCTCGATTCCGAAGGGCAAAAGATCTCCAAGTCCAAGGGTAATGGCCTGACCATCGATGAATGGCTGACCTATGCTGGCAATGAGAGCCTGGGCCTCTACATGTTCCAGAAGCCGCGCACGGCCAAGCGGCTGCATTTCGATGTCATCCCGCGGGCAGTCGACGAATATTATAGTTTCCTGTCCGCCTACCAGGGCCAGGACGTTGCCGCGCGGATCGAAAACCCGGCATTCCACGTCCATTACGGCAATGTGCCAAACCCCGAAGTGCCGCTCAGCTTCGCGCTGCTGCTGAACCTGGTGGCCACGGCCAATGCCGAAGACACCAAGGTGCTCTGGGGCTTCATCTCGCGGTACCTACACGGCGCCACCGCCCAGACCCATCCCGAGATCGATCGTCTCGCTGCCTATGCGGTGCGCTACTTCAACGACAAGGTAAAGCCGAACAAGGTCTATCGCGCTCCCACCGATCAGGAACGCGCAGCCCTCCAGGACCTGCACGATCAGCTTGCCGCCTACGAAGGCTCCACCGATGGCGGCGCCTTGCAGGATCTGGTCTACGCCATCGGCAACGCCCACAAGTTCGAGCCCCTGCGCGACTGGTTCAAGGCCATCTATCAGGTCCTGCTTGGCGAAGACCAGGGCCCCCGCTTCGGCTCCTTCATCGCCCTCTTCGGCGTGGCAGAAACCCGCAAGCTCATTGAAGACGCCCTGGCCGGGAAAATGCTCAAGGCTTAGGTGCCGGGCAGCAGCCCAATCTCTCCCAACCACCGCATCTCCCTCGGGCTCGCCCCGAGGGCCGCTCGCAACACGGCACAAGCGGCTGGGGCCAACCTAGCCAAACACCAAAAATGCGGCGCGTGGACTACGGGATCACGCGCCGCACCAATACCCCGCCGGCGCCGGCAGGATGCCTAGTCGGCGCCTTCCACAGCCGCCGCATCATGTTCGAGAATGTCGCCCGGCTGGCAGTCCAGATAGCGGCAAATGGCGTCCAGCGTGTCGAAGCGGATGCCCTTGACCTTGCCCTGCTTGAGCAGGCTCAGATTGGCCTCGGTAATGCCGATATATTCGGCGAGGTCCTTGGACTTGGCATTCCGCCGCGCCAGCATCACCGCCAGATTGATCTTGATGGCCATGGTCACACGAACTGACTATTTTCTTCGGCAATGGCGGCGGCCTTTTCCATCGCCCAGCCCAACGAGGCCACAATGGCGGCAAACAGCGCCATGATCAGCATGTCGCTATTGATCTGAATGGCGAGCTGACGCATGCCCGGCGGGGCGCTCCAGGTCAGCACCAGCATCAGCAGGGTAAAGCCGACCAGCTTGGCGAGGGCGGCGAGTGCCACCCCGGCGGCAAAGTCGCGCAACCCGGCTATGCCCCGCGCCGCGAAGGGACGCCCATTGGCAAATTCGGTGAAGCATACGCGCAGTCGCACCAGCGCCCAGGACAGCGGCAATACGGTCAGCACGGTAACAAAGGCCGCGCCGAAACGCTGGGTCGCGCCAAACTCACGCATGATGTCCGGCGTCAGCCCGCTCGAGCGCAGCACCTCTGCCTGGTCCGCCATGGCCCAATACAGCACCACGGCCAATGGCAGCAGGGCGGCAATGGCGACTGACGCGACGGCCAGCAGGTTGAACAGCCGCGCCGTGCGGGCGGCAACGGGAATGCTGCTGGGGTGCCCGGCAAGCAGCGGGTCGGCTTTGGTGTCGATCATCTGGGTTCTCCGCGATGACCAACAATTAATCCAAAAATTATCGTTTGACAATAAAAAATCGCTGAAAAAGAATATGGACGCATCATAGAACGATAAGGAAATCAAAAATGCGTCTGTCTCCGCTTGCCTTTGCCGGCCTGTTGCTGATCGCCACCCCGCTCATTACCCAGGCCGCGCCCACCACCAGCACCGGCCAGATATCGGTCGCCCAGGTGGTCGAACTGTCCTCGCGTTCCGGGGCTGACCCCAATGCCCGCATGACCATGATTGCCTATCTGGCGGGGGTGGGCGAGGCCACCGGCCTCATGGTGGGAGAGGCCAAGCAGCGCGGCGCCTCCGTGCAATGCAGTCGGGATTTCAACCTGGACGAGAATACCGCTCTTGCTGCAGTCGCGGCGGCAGTGCCCGACCGCGATAAATGGACCGAAACGCCGGCCACCCCGATCATCATCGCCGACATGTTCAAACGCGCCGGCTGCCGCTGATAGGCCCGCCCGCCGCCGTCGCGTCGCTATGGCGCGGCGGTTGGCGTGAACCGCTCCACCAGGGCTTTTGCCTCCGCCGGCAGCTCCCCCGAAACCTTGCGATAGACCCGGCCATTGGGCGTGCGCCGCAACATGTTGAGATCACACAGCTCCCGCCGCAGCAGCGCATAATCCTCGTAATCATGCCAGTCGCGCAGCATGGAACTGACCTCGGGCTCGCTCATCTGCACATCGTCCGGCAGATACGACCAGACCACAGCCAGCACCAGCAATTGATCACTCCGCTTGCTTGGCCAGCGCTGCAGCCGCCCACTGGCATCAAAGCAGCGCGCCACACTCGCAAGCCGTTTGGCGTCGATTGGCTGCTCCGTCATAGCCCCAGCACCTTGCGGAAATAAACCACGCGCCGGGTTTCGCTAAAGCCCAATGCACCATGCATCTGGTGGCTTTCCAGATTGTCCAGCGCCGCGTCCGAGGCAAATTCACTGCAGCCTTGCGCGCGCCCCCAATCCTCCACCGCCGCCACCAGCCCACGGGCAATCCCCAGGCGGCGACAGTCCGGCGCCACATAGATGCCCTCAAGAAACGCCACCGGCGAGGTTTTGCACCCCTCGACATAGTCGCGCCGCAGCGAAGCCTCGGCCAATCCCACCGCCCGCCCATCCGGCAGACGAGCGATAAAGTTGATATTACTCCCGGGCGCCGCCAGCAAGGCTGCGATATCGGCCTCATGCGCACCGGCCGCATTATTGGGCCACAGCGCCTGGCGCAGCTCCGCCCAATCAGCTGTATCCGCCGCCGTGGCCGCCGCGATCCTCATTGGCTGGCCCAGATAATCCTGGCGATCCATTCCACGTCCGCCATCTCGATCAGCCGCGGCTCATAGGCGGGGTTCAGCGAATGCAGCTCGATCTGCTTGGCCGTCTGCCGCGCCAGGATCTTGGCCATGACTTCGCCATCGCGCGTGCGCACCACCACCCGGTCGCCGCGCCGCACCTGCTCGGTGGGCGACACCACGATCCGGTCCCCCTCCCGATAGAGCGGCTCCATCGAATCGCCTTGCACTTCGAGGGCATAAATGCCCGCTTCGCCCGAAGAGGGCAGGGCGATTTCGTCCCAGCCCTGTCCCGCCGGAAACCCCGCACTGTCGAAAAACCCGCCCGAGCCCGCCTGCGCCAGCCCCAGCAGTGGCACGGTCGGATTGCCGGCGGACGGCCCCCCCTGGAAGAACGCACCGGTGCCGCTGAGAAAACTGTCAAACCCTTCCCCCGTGGCTTCCAGAATTTTGGAAATGCTCTCGGTGGAAGGCCAGCGCTCGCGGCCATCCTTGCTCACGCGTTTGGAGACATTAAAGGCGGTGGCATCGAGCCCGGCCAGCTTGGCCAATGCCGACACCGAATGCCCGTGCCGGCGCGCCAGCGCGTCAATGCCGTCCCAGATGGCCCTGTGTGAAAGCATGGCAGCGTCCTGTTTCAGGAAATATGTCTTATTGGATGGAAATTAGTCCTATTCCTAATCCTCTCTCCTCCCCTTGTAAAGAGGGCCCAATCCGGCTTGCCCGCCGCTGGCTCGCCCATTAGGGTCGCGGCCCATGACCACGCCAGATTTGATCTACAAAATCGCCACCGAGGCCGCTTACGCCCCTGCGCGCCGCGCCGCCTCCTTTGCGGGCATGCCGATCGACGCCCTCGACGGCTATATGCACTTTTCCACTGCCGCCCAATTGACCGAAACCCTGCGCCTGCATTTTGCCGGCCAATCGGGCCTGGTCATCCTCGGCGTGCGCGCCGCCGACCTGGGCGAGAACCTAGTCTGGGAAGCCTCGCGCGGTGGCGCGCTGTTCCCCCACCTTTATGGCGGCCCGCTGCCCGCTTCCGCCATTGCCTGGGAGGCCAGGGTCGACGTCGCCGCCGACGGCTCCTGCACACTGCCCGAGGCCGTTCGATGATCTTTTCTGCCCTCTCGCCTTTGCTGCGTCTGCCTGCTGTCTCGGGTCTCACCCAGCAGACCCTGCTCAAAATGGACGCCGAAACCGCCCACCGCGCCACCATCACCGCGCTGCGCCTGGGCCTTGCCCCCGAACAGGCCCATGCCGAGGCGCCCGAACTGGCGACCACGCTCTGCGGTATCGAGCTGAAAAACCCCATCGGCATGGCCGCCGGCTTCGACAAGAATGCCGAAGTGCCCCGCCCTCTGGCCCTGCTGGGCTTTGGCATGGTGGAAATCGGCACCGTCACCCCGCGCCCGCAGACCGGCAATCCCAAGCCGCGCCTGTTCCGCGTTCCGGGCGCCGATGGCGTTATCAACCGCATGGGCTTCAACAATGAAGGCCATGACGCCGCCTTTGCCCGCCTCAAGGGCCTGCGCGTGCCCGCCGCGCTTGGTGTCAATATCGGCGCCAATAAGGACAGCGCCGATTTCGTCGCCGACTATGTGCTGGGCGTCAAACGCTTCGCCGATCTGGCCGATTACCTTACCGTCAACGTCTCCTCGCCCAACACGCCCGGCCTGCGCAATCTGCAATCCGACGAGGCCCTGCGCCGCCTGCTCGGCGAAGTGCTGGATGCCCGCGCCAAGGCTAGAACCCGCGTGCCGGTCTTCCTCAAGATCGCGCCGGATCTGGACAAAAAGGAACTCGACGCCATCGCCAAGGTCGTGCTTTCAACCGACCTCGATGGCCTGATCGTGTCCAACACCACCGTGACCCGCGACGCCATTGCCGGCCTCGAAAACGCCAATGAAACCGGCGGCCTCTCCGGCAAGCCGCTGTTCGAACTCTCCACCCAACGCCTCGCCCAGATGCGGCAGCGCGTCGGCACACTGCCGATCATTGGCGTCGGCGGCATTCATTCGCCGCAATCGGCCCTGGCCAAATTCGAAGCCGGCGCCGACGCCATCCAGCTCTATTCCGCCATGGTCTTCGGCGGCCTCGACCTGCTCGACCGCATCAAGCGGGGCCTGGTCGCGGCAGTGCGCGCCGAGGGCAAAACCAATATCAGCCAGCTGGTTGGCGCCCACACGGCGGATTGGGCCTCCGGAAAAGCTCGGCTCTAGGATTTAGAAGGCGATCGAGGCGGGCAGGGCGATTTTCCACCTCAAATGGATATTGCGGGTGCGCAGCGTCTTGGGCGGTCATTAGTCGGTAGCGGCCGCGAGGCTTCGCTCAGGGACACACTTGCAGGTCTTGCCGATCCTCGTCCGAAGCAAACCCCGTGCCCCAGTTGCGCATACTGAGCAGCACCGGCTCGAGCGAGCGCCCAAGCTCGGTCAGTTCATATTCAACCCGGGGCGGCACTTCGGGATAAACAATGCGGTTGATCACGCCATCCCGTTCCAGTTCGCGTAATTGCAGCGTCACCATGCGCGCGGTGGCATTGGGCACCATCCGGCACAGCGCATTGAAGCGCAATTTGCCGCCGAGCAGGTGAAACAGGATCACCGGTTTCCACAGGCCCCCGATCACCGAAAGGGTCACTTCCACCGCGCAACCGGTGCGGCCGGCTCTGCGGCGTGGGCGGGTCAGAACAGGGGTGCTATCATTCATGATAGTACATGTTGCCTTTGTACGTACTGTTATCCGATGCATTGAAGACCTAGTTAGGCTGGGAAACAAGAGGAACGTGCAAAATGAAAGCTGCCTGGTATTCCAGCAAGGGTCCCGCCCGCGACGTATTGCAAGTCGGCGAACTGCCGACGCCGACGCCTGCGCCCGGCGAAGTGCTGATCCGTGTCCGTGCCTCAGGCGTCAATCCATCCGACACCAAGGGCCGCAGCGGCAACGGCGCCACGGCCTTCCCCCAGATCGTACCCAATCAGGATGGCGCCGGCGAAATTGTCGCCGTGGGCTCCCCCGAACTGGAGGGTCGCATCGGCGAGCGCGTCTGGTTCTACGAATCCCAGCTTGGCCGCTGGAACGGCTCCGCCGCCGAATATACCACGCTCCCCGCCCACAAGGCCGTTCGCCTACCCGATGGCGTCAGCTTCGAGGAAGGCGCCTGCCTCGGCATTCCGGCGATGACGGCCTATCGCTGCGTCTTCGTCGATGGCCCGGTAACGGGCAAGACCGTGTTCGTCTCCGGCGGTGCCGGCGCCGTTGGCCGCTACGCCATCCAGTTTGCCAAGCTCGGTGGTGCCCGTGTCATCGCCTCGGTCGGCAATGACGATGCCGCCGCATCAGCCACCGCGGCCGGCGCCGATCTGGTCCTCAATCGCCACACCGATGACCTGCCGGCCCGCGTTGCGGCGTTCACCGGCGATCCCAAGGGCAGGGGCGTCGATCGCTTCGTCGAAGTCGCTTTCGGCGCCAATCTCGAGCTGATCGGCAAGACCCTGGCTCCCAACGGCGTCGTCGCCACCTATGCCAGCGATGCGGTGCCCGAACCGACCATCCCCTTCTGGCCGATGGTCTTTCTCGATGCCACCATCCGCTTCGTGCTGGTCTATGTCATGTCCGCCGAGGCCCATGCCGAAGCTGTAGCCGGCATCAGTGCGGCCCTGGAGGCCGGCCAGCTGACCCACCAGATCGGCCGGGTCCTGACCCTCGACGATATCGTCGCCGCCCACGAATCCGTCGAACGCGGCGACCTCGGCAAGACCGTGATCATGCTGGGCTGAGAGTTCGCGTCCAATTCCCTCCCCCGCGCGGGGAGGGAGAATTCTGGTGGCCTAATTGCCCTCATATCCCGAGCAAACCTTCGCTGCCTGCACTTCCACGTCGCGCGGGTCCAGTGTGGCGGTGGGATTGTCGCGCTCGATCTCAGCGCTGACCACACCCACACATTGCCCAAACCCCGTCGGCCGCAACACAACTGCCCCGGCCACCACCACGGCGCCCAGCACGATCGCAACAGCCAGAACCAGCGTCTTGCACATGCTCACCGCTCCACCATCAGCTCGATCACCACATCCGCCCGGTCCTGCGAAGCGCTGACCAGGTCATAATTCGGCAAATCATTGCGCTCGATATGCGCCGCATTGCGTTCGGGGGTAAACAGACCCTCCTCGCCATGCCGTTTCATCAGCCGCTGGCGCACCAGCTCGCGCGGCACATCGATAAACACCGCATAATCGAGCAGCGCCCTGACGCCGGCAAACGGGCCCTCGCTCAGCAGCAGATAATTGCCCTCTGCCACCAGCACCCGCACTTCGGGCTGCACGGCAAAGGCATCCTCGACCACGTCTTCGATCTTGCGCGAATAGCCCGGCCCGCTGACCACGCCCGTCGCGCTCTTCAGATGCTGCAAAAAGTTGACGAATTCCGCGCCCTCGAACGTATGCGGCGCGCCCTTGTAATCGGTCTGCCCCATGGCCTCGAGCTTGGCATGGCGCATATGAAATCCATCCATCGGCACCAAAGCGGCGCTGCCGGGATGGGTGGCATTGAGCATGGTCACCAGCTCCGCCGCCAAGGTCGATTTGCCCGTCCCCGGCCCGCCCGCCAATCCGATGGCGATGCGCTTATGGGCCAGGCTTTCCATTTCCAGAATATGCGGCACCAGCCGCGACAGCGCCTGCTGCGGCGTCAGCTTGAGCCGGCCCGGGCCCATCAGCGCCTCTTGAGCAGGCGCAGCACGATCCAGATCGGCACCACCAGCGCGGCGCCCGCCAGCGTGTAGCTGACCATATTGCCCAGCACGCCCGTGCCATCGCGCAAGGCGTCTTGCACCAGCCGCACCGCGCCCTGCACGACATCGCGGGCATCAAAGCCCAGCACCGCCATGACAAAGCCCACGATCAGCGACAACACCACCAGCCGGATAACCAGCCCGCCCGGCCGCTCGCCCAACAGGCGCTCCAAACCGCTGCGCTGGCGCGGCTGGCTCTCATATTGCTCGCTCATCGCTGAACCCTCACATGCTCTGTTGAGTTACTTGGCGATCATATAGGCTCTTTTATGATTTGCAGAAGGGGTTGCGCTTCTGTCGGAGCCAAACTTGGTTGATCTGCCGCCCATCATCGCCAACTGGTTCACCGCCAAAGGCTGGTCCCCCCGCGCCCACCAGCTCGACGTGCTCGCCAGCTGGAACGCCAATGCCTCGGCGCTCCTCATCGCCCCCACCGGCGCCGGCAAAACCCTCGCCGGGTTCCTGCCCAGCCTCACCGATCTGGTGGACGGCAAGTTCGAGGGCCTCCACACCCTCTATATCTCCCCGCTCAAGGCGCTGGCCGTCGACGTGCAGCGGAACCTCGCCACCCCCATCGCCGAGATGGGCCTCAGCATCAAAGTCGAGACCCGCACCGGCGACACCCCCGCCAGCCGCCGCGCTCGCCAACGCTCCAATCCGCCCCACATTCTGCTGACCACGCCCGAGCAATTGGCGCTGCTGATCAGCCATCCCCATGCCGAACTGTTCTTCGGCTCGCTCCGCCGCATCGTGCTCGACGAACTGCACGCTCTGGTCACCTCCAAGCGCGGCGAACTGCTCTCCCTCGCTCTGGCCCGCATCACCCGCCTCGCGCCAGACCTGCGCATTACCGCGCTCAGCGCCACCGTCGCCCGGCCCGATCTGCTGCGCGACTGGATCGCCCAACCGCTGCAAGACAGCGACACCCACCTGCTTACCGCCACCGGCGGCGCGCCCCCGGTGCTCTCGATCCTCCACACCGAACAGCGCCTGCCCTGGGCGGGTCACTCCGCCAATTACGCCCATCGCGATCTCTACGAGACCATCAAGCAGCACCGCACCACGCTGCTTTTCGTCAATACGCGCAGCCAGGCCGAAATGCTGTTTCAGGGTCTCTGGGCCATCAATGATGACCTGCTGCCCATCGCGCTGCATCACGGCTCACTCTCGGTCGAACAGCGCCGCAAGGTGGAAAGCGCCATGGTCTCCGGCGCGCTCAAGGCGGTGGTCTGCACCTCAACCCTGGATCTGGGCATCGATTGGGGCGATGTCGATCTGGTCGTCCAGGTCGGTGCGCCCAAGGGCAGTTCGCGCATGCTGCAACGCATCGGTCGCGCCAATCACCGGCTCGACGAACCCTCCAAGGCCGTGCTGGTGCCCTCCAATCGCTTCGAAGTGCTCGAATGCGAAGCCGCCGTCGAAGCGGTCGCCGAAAGCCATCAGGATAGCGAAGACCCGGTCTCGGGCGGTTATGACGTGCTCGCCCAGCACATTCTGGGCATGGCCTGCGCCGCGCCCTTCACGGCCGACGATCTCTTCGCCGAAATCAGCCATGCCTGGCCCTATCGCGATCTGCCGCGTCCCCAATTCGATCGTATTCTCGATTTCGTCGCCACCGGCGGCTATGCCCTGCGCGCTTACGAGCGCTATGCCCGCCTCAAGCGCACCGAGGACGGCTTATGGCGTATCGCCAATCCGCAGGTCGCCCAGCAATACCGGCTCAATATCGGCACCATTATCGAAGAGCCCATGGTGCGGGTGCGGCTGGTGCGGGGCAGGGGCTTCAAGAAGGGGCAGAGCAATAGCCCCATTGGTGCGGGCGGCCGCGTACTGGGCGAAATGGAGGAATATTTCTTCGGCACATTACTGCCGGGCGATACCTTCATGTTCGGCGGCGAAATCGTCGCCTTCGAGGGCATGAAGGACAATGAGGCTTTCGTCAGCCGCGCCCAGGCCGCCAATCCAAAAATCCCCTCCTATATGGGCGGCAAGTTCCCGCTCTCGACCTATCTGGCCGATCGCGTCCGCCGCATGCTCGATAGTCCCCAAAGCTGGGGTGTGCTGCCCGACCAGGTCAGCGATTGGCTGCGCCTGCAGCGCGATGTCTCGGTGCTGCCCCGCCGCGATAGCCTCTTGGTCGAAACCTTCCCACGCGGCGCGCAGAATTTTCTAGTCTGCTACCCCTTCGAGGGGCGCCTCGCGCACCAGACCCTGGGCATGCTGCTTACCCGCAGGCTCGAACGCGCCCGCGCCCGTCCCCTCGGCTTCGTCGCCAGCGAATATGCCCTCGCCATCTGGGGCCTGGGCGATCTCTCCGCCCTGATCAAAACCGGCCGCCTCTCGCTCGATGACCTTTTCTCCCAGGACATGCTGGGGGATGATCTCGAAGACTGGCTCGATGAATCGGCCCTAATGAAACGCACCTTCCGCAACTGCGCCATCATCGCCGGGCTGATCGAGCGCCGCCACCCCGGCAAGGAAAAGACCGGCCGCCAGATCACCATGAGTTCAGACCTGATCTATGACGTGCTCTACCAGCACGAGCCCGACCACATCCTGATCCAGGCCACCAGACGCGACGCGGCCCGCGGCCTGCTTGATATTGAACGGCTGGGCGACATGCTGGCGCGCATCCGCAACCACATCGTCCACCAGCCACTCGAGCATATCTCCCCGCTCGCCGTACCCCTCATGCTCGACATCGGCCGCGAACCGATTTTCGGTGAAGGCCGCGAATCAGCTATGGCGGATGCTGCAGATGAATTGATGCGCGAGGCCCTCGGCCAATCGTGAGCCAGGCATTATATCAAAGTCAGATAACGGAGACCCCGTTGCTGCGCTTTGCCGGACACAATTTTGAGCCGCTCCCCTCCGGCGCCCTCTATTGGCGCGCCGAGGCGACTTTGCTTGTCGCCGATCTGCATCTCGAAAAGATGAGCAGCTTCGCCCGCGCCGGCCAGCTTCTGCCCCCCTACGATACTGGTCTCACCCTGCGCCGCCTCGAGGCAGATTTGCGCCGCACCGGTGCGCAGCGCCTGATTTCACTAGGTGATAGTTTTCACCGCGTCGATGCTAGCAGTCAGTTAACCAATTCGGACCGGATGCACCTCGATGCGCTCACCGATCTGGTCGATTTTACCTGGCTTTCCGGCAACCACGACCCGGCCCCACATGCCCTCGGCGGCATCTGCCTGCCCAGCCTCGAACTCGCCGGCCTGACCCTCTGCCACGAACCACAGCGCGGCATTTCTGGCTTGATTTCCGGGCACTTGCACCCTGCCGCCCACATTTTCATGGCCGGCCGCTCCACCCGCCGCCCCTGCTTCGTGCACGACAATCGCCTGCTGATCCTGCCTGCCTATGGCAGTTCCACCGGCTCGATCAACATTCTATCCCCGCCCTTCATCGGCCTACTAAACTGGCCCTCGCTTGAAGTCACGATGTTGGGAAAAGACCGCACCTATCCGATCAGCCCCAAGCGGTTGGTGCGGGGCTAGACCCCGCACCGTTGGGATTTACACCGCCGGGCGGAACGCGCCGTTCTGCCAGCCTTCGAACTTGCCGGTGAAGAAGTCGATATCGCTGAAGCCGAGCAGGTTGAGCACGGTGAAGCTGTGCGAGAGTTGCAGGCCACCGCGCGTGAAGAGCACCACGCGTTTGTCCGGCGTCACGCCGGCCGCGGCATAGAGCGCCTGCAATTCCTCGGGGGACTTCAGCACGCGATCGCCATCGAAAGTGTCGTCCCAAAACACATTGACCGAGCCAGGAATGTGGCCAGCGGCATAGTCGGAGGGCGAGCGCACGTCGACCACGACGACATTGGGGTCAGAGGCCAAAGCCTTGACCTCATCGGCATCGAGGAAGGCAGGGCCATTGCCGGTCAGCGGCGTGCCCTCGAATGTGTAATTGGCGAGCGAGACCTGCTGGCCGGCGCGCGGATCGCGGCTCCATTCGTCCCAGCTCGCGTCGTAGAGCACGACATTTTCATAGCCCAGATTGCGCAGCGCCAGATAATTATTGGCCGCAGCGACGCCACTACCGCAATAGGAAACCACCTCGCGATCGGGGCTGACGCCGGCCGTATCGAGCAGGCGCTGCAGCACGGGCTGAGACTGCAGGGTAGCCGTTTTGGTCAACAGGCTCGACGCCGGCAACGCCTGCGCGCCCGGAATATGCCCATCCTCATAGGCATCGAGATTGCGGCCATCGATGATGACCGACCCGGCGTCGCCAATCTTGCCGGCCACATAATCCTTGTCGACGCGGATATCGTTCCTGCGGGTCAGCGTGAATGTGGTCGCCGCAACCTGCGGCACATCCTGGGTCAGCCCGCCCTGCCAGGCGCCGATGCCGCCATCCAGCACATGCACATTTTCAAAGCCGGCATAGACGAACGCGACATAGGCGCGGCCGGGCAGGGCCGTGGTGTCATAGATCAGGATCGTGTCGTCATAGCTCAGGCCCGCTGCCCCGAGCAGGCGTTCAAATTCTGCGTCGGCGGCAAATTCGTTACGGATGCCATCGCTTTCCGAAACGTTGAGCGCCTGCCAGGGCAGGTTGATGGCGCCAGTCACGTGGCCTTCGGCATAGGCCGTGGGCGAGCGCACGTCGATGAGCTTGGCGCCCTCGGCAATCAGTGCCTCGAATTCCGCCTGGCCGGTAATGATGGAGGCCTGGGTTTGCGCCTGGGCCGCGACAGTCATCAGGACCATGCCGGCCGGGGCCATGCCGAGCGCCAGGGCATTGAGCGACAGCGCCGTAACAGCAGAGCGCAGGAAGGGTTTGACGGTCGAACGGTGTGCAGTCATTTCAGCCTCCAGATGTGGATGGCCGATTATCAACTAACTCGATAGACATTCACAGCGCATGGCTTTGCTTATGTCCCGCGCGGGAGGAATATTGCTTTCTCTCCAAAGCCATACGGCGGAAAAAATCAGCGCCTGAACAACACGCCGCCCAGCCAGCCGGTGAACAGCGCCAGCGCCACGCAGACCAGCCCATAGAGCAGCGGCTGCTGCACCGCCGACAGCGCCAGGAACCGCTCAAACCCGATCTTGCGCACCGCAAAGCCTTCCGACTTGCGCGCAATCACCTTGCCGTCCTTGAACACATAGGTCAGCGCAATATAGGGCCCCGGCGGCGCATTGCTGGGCAGGGTCAGCCGGGCCGAATAAAAGTTGTCCGCCAGGAAGTTGACGCCGCCTTCATTGACCCCGAACAGCCCCTGCTCGGTCATCAGTCGCACCAGTTCGCGCCCGAACACGGCAGTCTTCCACCAGCCCGCATCATTGGCCACCAGCGTATGGGCCTCGGGCAGAATATATTCGGTGGTCAGCGTCGTGATATCGGTGATGTCGCGCAGTCGCGCGCTCGACAATACCTGGAAATAGCTTGGAAAATTGTCGAATTCGACCTGGTCTGTGTTGAGCCAGATGCCAAAATTATTGGTCATCTGCCGCGCCACCCGGTTCTGTGTCGGCCCCAAAACGACCACCACCACATGGAATGGCCCGGTCACGAATTTCTGCTCGGACCCGGCATCCGGCATGATCGTGCCGAAAAAATTCATCCGCTCGCCATCAAAGCTCGAGGTGATCTCGACGCTGTCATTGGACAATTGCGAGACCAGCCGTTCGGCCCGCGCCGTGCCGGCCAGCAAGAAAGCCAGCATGAGGGCCAGCCACCATTTCATCGCGCGCCACCCAGCACGGCCATGCTGAACGGATCGGCCGGCGCCAATATCAGCGACAGCCCGAAGCGGATCGCCACGGCCAGCACCAATATGGCCAATAGCCCCCGCAATTGCTCGCCGCGCAAATGCTTGCCCGCCGAAGCCCCGAATTGCGCCCCCGCCGTGCCGCCCACCATCAGGCAGAAAGCCAGCATGATATCGACGCTTTGGCTCTGCACCGCATGCAGGATCGTGGTCGCCGCCATCATCGCCACCACCTGCGCCAGCGAGGTGCCGATCACCACATTGCCCGGTACCCGCAGCAGATACACCAGCGCCGGCACCATGATGAAACCGCCGCCAATGCCCAGCAGCGAGCCGACAAAGCCGATGAACAGCCCGATAATCAGCACCGGCAAGACGCTGATATAAAGCCGGCTCTTCTTGAACCGCACCCGCATCGGCAGCCGGTGCATCCAGTTATGCTGGTTGGGCAGCCGCTCGCGGACCACCACGCCCTTGCGCTGCTTGATGATGGCGCGGATCGCCTCGTTGAGCATCAAACTGCCCACAAAGCCCAGCAAAACCAGGAAACCGACGGAAATGAACAGGTCGAGTTGCCCGGCATCGCGCAGCACGGCAAAGGTCGCAACGCCGCCGAACGCCCCCAGCACGCCCGACAGCACCAGATACATGGCCAGATGCAGGTCGATGCCGCCGCGCCGGTAATGACTAAGCGCCCCCGAGGTGGAGGCCGCTACCACCTGTCCGGTGACCGAAGCCACCGCAACCGGTGCCGGCACGCCGGAGAAAATCAGCAGCGGTGTCAGCAGGAACCCCCCGCCCACGCCGAACAGACCCGACAGGAATCCGACTGCCCCCCCGATCCCCACAAGGAAAAAGAGGTTCATCGATAGCTCGGCGATCGGCAGATAGACCTGCAAGACCGTGGGTTCCGTTCAATAGATTCGTCGCCCGCACCTCTTTTTGAGGGCGAGCGACGACAACAATATGGCCGGTCGGGTTAGCAGCGCCTAAACCCTTTTGAAAAAAGGGCGGGTGGCGGAATTTTTATCCGTCAGACCGGCTGGCTGCCCAGGACGGCCAGCAGGCGCGGATTGATCTTGCCGCTCGGAGCCATGCCTGTGCCGGTCTCGAAGGACTTGATGGCTTCGGCTGTCTTGGGGCCCGCCAGGCCATCGGGCGTGCCGACATCGAAGCCCAGCTTGACCAAAGCCTGCTGCACCTTGGACACTACATCCTTGGTGCTGATGGCCTGACCGGGATCGAAATCCTTGGCCCAGGTGCCCAGCGGTGCGAAATTGGCAGCCAGGTCGATCGGCTCGGCCGTCCAGCCTGCAATGTCGGTGCCCAGGCGCTTGATCGCGTCGGCGGTCAGCGACTTGGCGATGTCGTCGCGCGCCTTGCCGGCATCGGCATCCCCGCTGCGCGCTGCCAGCGAAAACCACTTGTAGGACTGCTCGAAATCCTGGTCGACGCCCAGCCCGCGGGCATAGAGCATGCCCAGGTTGAACTGGCTGTCGGTCATGCCCAGCTTTGCCGCCTTGGTGAACCACTCGGCTGCCGTCTCGAATTCCTGGTCGCCCAATTGCCCGCTGGCATAAAGCGCAGCCAGATTATGCATCGCCATGCGATTGCCCGCCTCGGCGCCGCGCTGGTACCAGAGCTTGGCGACTTCGATATCCTTTTCGACGCCCGTGCCGGCCTCGTAGAGATTGCCCAACCGGTATTGCGCGGGCACGAACCCCTGCGCCGCCGAGCGTTCATACCATTTTGCCGCCTCGGCATAATCCTGCTCGACCGCGCGACCCTCGGTATAGATGGCGCCGATCTCAAATTGTGCCCGCGCATCGCCGTCAGCGGCGGCCTGCCGCAATTCCACGGGGCCAAGGGCCTCGGGCGGCAGCTCGAAACTCTCGGGTGCCGCCGCGGCAATGTCGGGGATACGGTCGGCCGTTGCGGCTTCCGGTGTCGCGGCCACGCTTTCAGGCATGATTGCGGCCTCATCGGCCACCGGCAAAGTCAGCGCCGCGGGGATCGGGGCGGCAGCAGGCTTGCTGAAGCTCATCGGCGTGCCCGAATTGATCGAGCCCACCTGGGTGGTATCGATCATGTCGATCACCCGTGGGGTTGCCGTCGAGACATCGCCCACCGGCTGGTCGGCCGTCGGCGTCGGGTCGATCATCGTGCTTTCGACTGGCGGTGGCGTTGGCGTGGCGCGCGCCGCGTTCATGCGCTGCATGACCAGGTTCAGCGCCAGCATCGACACAGCCACCAGCGTCGCCGCCAGCAGCAGCGGGCGGCGATTGCGGGTCAGGAAACTCTGGCGCGGTGCAATTTCCTCGCCCGGCAGGCCGATCTCGGACAGCAGCGGCGCGGCCTCGGCCTTTTTGGTCTTCTTTTCCTTCACCGGCTTGGCCGGCTTCTCCGCTTTTTCAGCAGGCAGTGTAGCGGCTTGCTCGGGGTTTGCAGTCGGCTTGACCCGGGCCAGGGCGCGGCCGATCAGCGAATTGGTCGATGCCGCTCCGCCGGATGCCTCCTGCCGGGCAAGCTGGGCGCGGCGGGCTGCGGCAACGAATGTGCTGGTGCTGCTCTGGGCAATTGGGGCTTCCACGCTCGGGGCAGGGGCCTCGACCGGCTCGGCGACAAAGGGGTCGGTGCTGGTGCTGGTGGCAAAGCTCGATTGCGGCTGGGGCGGGCGTTCCACCTTGTCCGGGTCAAACATCGGCCGCGGCATGATCGGGGCTTCGGACGCCAGCGGTTCCGGCGCAACACGGCCACTGACTTTGGCTTCGAGCGCAGTACGCACCGGGCCGGCATTGGCAAAGCCGGGATCGGTCAGCGGCGCGTCCACCGACGGATTGGCCGGCATGACATCGGCATCCTTGGTGGGCTTGATGGCGGCCAGCGCGGCTTTCACTTCGCTCAGGCTGTCGCCACCCACGGGCTTGAGGTCGGCTCGGAACGCCGCCAGCGGCCGCGTGTCCCGGCGATTGGCCAGGGCCGCTTCCAGCCGGGTCAGCCGTTCGGCCGTGTCCTTGCCTGCCGTGTTGAACAGCGCCGCCATCCGCTCTTCGAGCGCGGACATATTCTCGGGGTCGATCCCGCCCACAGCACCAGCCGGCGCCGCCTTGGCGGCGCGCTCCGCGATCATGTCGGCCAGCTTGTCATAATCGGGCGCCTTGCTGGCGCTTTTGAGCAGGCCGGTAATCTGGCTTTCAACGCTTTTGAGGCTATCGGCGCCGAACATGGCCACCGGGGCCGGCGCCTTGCGGGTCATCGCGTCGCTGGTGCGTTCGGCCACCATAGTGGCCAGGGCTTCGAGCCCGGAAATATCCTGCTGCTGGCTATAGAGCTTGGCGAGGCCATCGAGCTGGGCGCCGGTCTCGTCCATGCGCTGCATCAATAGCTTGAGCTGGTCTTCGACCTGGCCCTCACCGGCGCGCTTGCTCAACGCCTCGATCTGGGTCTCGATCTTGGCAAAACGCGGCTCCATGCCGGCCAAAACCGCATCGCGCAGTGCCGCAATATCCTTCTTGAGCCCGGCAACGTCGCCATTGGCTGTTTTTAGCCCACCGATCTGGCTGGCCAGCGCATCGACCTTGCCCACCAGCAATTCAGGTTGCCCGCTGCCAGCCTGCATGGCCTGGGTAAACCCGGCCATTTCCGCGGTCAGTTTCTCGAAATCGCTCGACGACAGGGCGACATTCTTTTCGATCGAATCGATCCGGTCATAGACATTGCGCACGCTTTTTTCGATCGCATGCATGGCGGGCGCCAGGGCACCGGTGCCGTCCACCATTTCCGTCGCAGCGCGATCCTCGCGGATGACTTCGCGCTCCATCTGCTGGGCCTGCAATTCGGCAAGCTTGGCCACCGTGCCCGAAACATCGTCCAGCCGCTTGTTGATCGTGCTGAGATCGACCCGTGGGGCCTCCTCGATCATGGCGCCGAGCGCCGCGATCTGCACTTCGAGCCGCTTGACCTGGCCCGTTTCGCCTACGGCGCCGGCCAGCAATTCCACCACATGGGCCAATTGCTCGACTTGGCTCGCCACTTCGCGGATATCGCCATCGGCGGCACGCTGGGCATGCAATTCATCCTCGAGCCGTTCCAGCCGCCCCGAAAGCCCGCCCACCAGGGCGCTCAATTCCCGGAATTCGGGCATATCGGCCGGCCGCCGGCCCAAAGCCGCCGCGGTCCCCGACATCTGCCGCCCACGAATTTCAGCAATGGCCGAACTCAGCGGATCGCGATCATCGTCCGGCTCCATGCCACGGTCGCTGAAACGGTCCACCGCGCGCTTGACGGTGCGCAGGGCCTCCTGCCGCCGTACTATCGGCTCAGGACGCTCGACCTGGTCGCGTAGATTGCGCACCCGCTGGCTCAATCCGCTCAGGCCCGGGTCGACCCGCTCGGTCTGCGCGTAGCGCCCCTCCACCTGGTCCAACAGCGCCACCAATTCGCCACGCAGCGCCTGCCACTCGCCGGCGCGCGGCTCGTTGTCAGGGTCGGTGATGTCCGAAGTCTGGTAAGCGCGGGCCATGGTCAGTCCCTGTCATGAATCGACGTGCCCCTCGCGATTCAACACGAAGGTATGACGGTCACTCTTGGGAAAACATGGTAAAGAACCCGTTAAGCATTGCTGCAATATGCAAGACCATGAAGCGATTTGCGCCGATTTTTAGGGCTGTTGCCTATCTGAATCCGCAGTATTGCTGACTTGGGACTGCCACGGAGAGAGCCCGGCTTATGACTCGTCGCCGCATCATCATTGTCGATGACCATCCTTTGTTTCGTGCGGCGCTGCGGCAAACCCTGGCGGGGGGCGATGCGACGGTCAGCGTGGAAGAGGCCGGCGATCTTAATGGCCTGAGCGCTTCGCTCGAAACCGATCGAGATTGCGACCTGGTCCTGCTCGATCTCAACATGCCCGGCGTACGCGGCTTTTCCGGCCTTTTGCTGCTGCGCGCGCAATATCCCGACATTCCGGTGATGATCATCTCGGCCGTCGAGGACGGTACCGTGGTGCGCCGCGCTTTCGAGCTGGGCGCGGCCGGGTATCTGCACAAATCGGTCGGCCCCACCGAAATCCGCCGCGCCATCGAAACCGTTTTGTCCGGCGAGGTCTTTGTGCCTGATGGCATGACGCTGGGCGGCGAGGACAACCAGACCGCCCTGATGCGGCGCCTCTCCACCCTCACGCCCCAGCAGGTTCGCGTGCTGATGATGCTGAGCGACGGGTTGATGAACAAGCAGATCGCCTACGAGCTCACCATTTCCGAGGCGACCGTCAAGGCGCACGTCTCGGCCATCCTGCAAAAGCTCGACGTCGATAGCCGCACCCAGGCCGTCATCGCCGCCGCCCGCATCGAGGAAGGCCAGTTCGAGGCGCTGTTCTCGACTGGCGGCGAGAAGGCCTGAGCCTCACACCGCCCGCTTGGCCGCCCGTCCGCTCTGATTGGCCAGCCCGCTGATTGCGGCCCGCAACGCCGCCGGCTTGACCGGCTTGGTCACCACGGCAATGCCGCGATCCTCAGCCAAGGCTCGCACTGCCGGGCTGCGGTCTGCCGTCACCAATGCCGCCGGCAAATGCCCGCCCAGATTGTGCCGCAGCCATTCAATGGCATCGAGCCCCGAGGTTTGCTCGAGGTGATAATCCATCAGCACCATATCGGGATACCACCCCTCCAATAGCCGCTCGCGGTCGATCTGCTTGAGCGATAGCGCGGTTCGCACATCGCAGCCCCAATGGGTCAGCAGCCCCTCCATGGCCTCCAGGATTGCCCGTTCATTGTCGACGCACAGCACCTTGACGTCGAGCACGCCCACATTGCTCTCGCTGGGCTCAATTCCGCTCTCGATACTGGCCTGGGTCGAGCGCGACGCCGGCAGGAACAGCGAAAAGCGCGAGCCGCGGCCCTCCTGGCTGTCGAGCTCCAGCGTCAGCCCCAGCGTCGCCACCAGGCGCTGCACGATGGAAAGGCCCAAGCCCAAGCCCTGCGCCATGCGGGCGCCGCGGTCGAGCCGCGAAAATTCGGCAAACACCAGCTTGTGCTGATCCCTGTTGAAGCCGATGCCGGTATCGATCACGTCGATCCGGATGCGATTGCCGCGCCGCCGGGCCCCCACCAGTACCTTGCCGCCGCTGGGCGTATATTTGATCGCATTGGACACCAGGTTCTGCACGATGCGCCCCACCAGCATGCGGTCGGCCAGCACCACGGACTGGGTGTTCACGATGCGCAGCGTGATGGCCCGCTCCCGCGCCATGGGCGCGAATTCCACTTCGATGCGCTTGAGCAGGTCCCGCGCGCTCACCGCCGTCGGCGCCGGCCGCACCGCGCCGCTATCGATGCGCGAAATATCGAGCAGCGCCGACATGATGTCTTCCACCGCCGTCAGCGAGGCCTCGATGGAATTGGCCAATTCGGCGAAGGCGGTCGATTTGGCCTGTTCGATCAGGGTGGAGGTATAGAGCCGCGCGGCATTCAGCGGCTGCAGCAGATCGTGGCTCGCCGCCGCCAGAAACCGCGTCTTGTCGTGATTGGCGGCGTCGGCTTTGGCTCGCGCATTTTCAAGCTCGGTATTGACCCGGGTCAGCGCCGCGGTGCGTTCTTCCACGCGCCCTTCCAGCGACTGGTTCATCCGCTCCAGTTCGCGTTCGGCCCGCACCCGGGCGGTAACATCGGAAAAGCTGATGACCAGCCCGCCATCGGGCAGGCGCGAGGAGTGAAATTCCAGCGTCTGGCCAGTATTGCCCAGCCGCTGGGTCACCGTCGAGGGCAGGGCGGTCAGCAGGTTGATGCGCTCGATGGCCAGCCGCGCGGCATCGCCTCGCCCCAGATCCCCGCGATCCCCCAGATAGAGTGCGATATCGAAGAGCGGCGTGCCCGGCCGGACCAATTCCTCGGGCAGCGCCAACAGCGTGTTGTAGCGCTTGTTGGAGGTGACCAGCCGCAGCCCGCTATCGAACACGGCCACCCCTTGCGGAATGTGATCCATCGCCTGGGCCAGGCTGGCTGGCATGATGTCGCGCTGGCTCGGCATGGAAGTCTGAACGCTCCGTTGTGGTGGCGACTATCCGCCCCTCTGCCAGGCCGCGCAAGATCGACTCTCGACCCATTGCCTTGTTGCCGCTAGTAATAAATCCTTAACCCGCCACGAGTGCGGCAGATGCCGACGGGGAAGTGGCGGGTCAAAATAACGGAGAGGGCTTCTCATGCTAAAGGAATTTCGTGACTTCGCCATCAAGGGCAACATGATCGACCTGGCTATCGGCGTGATCATCGGTGCTGCCTTCGGCGCCATTGTATCATCGCTTGTCGACGATGTTTTCATGCCGCTGATCGGCCTGATCATCGGTGGTATCGATTTCTCCAATCTGTTCATTGTGCTGCACAATCCCGGTGACGTTGCCGTTCCCTCGCTCGCCGCCGCCAAGGCGGCCGGTGTTGCCACGCTGAATATCGGCCTGTTCATAAACGCAATCGTGAAATTCACCATCATCGCCTTCGTGCTGTTCATGGTGGTCAAGGCCATCAATTCGCTCAAGCGCAAGGCCGCTGCCGAGCCGGTGGAAACCGCTCCTGCGCCGACCAAGGAAGAAGTGCTGCTCACCGAAATCCGTGACGCGTTGCGCGCCAATCCACGCTGAAAATCCAGAGGGGCCGGAAACATTCCGGCCTTTTTCTTGCCGCAATCATAGGACGAAAGTCTGTTGACCTTGGGTAAAGAGGTAAATATACCTAGAAACTAGGTAGTGACTCCTACGTGTTGTCCCGATGGGACGGCAGGAACACTTAGTGCAAAATACCGGGGCGATTTTCACCGCACGAATTCCGCTTCGTCACGCAGACCGGCGGCAGCGAGTGGCAGCGCGACATTGGAATCAAGCTGCAGGTGAATTTTTGAATTAAGCGAAACTTGCCAACTGGGCAGAGAGGGCAAAATGAGCGACCAGACTTATTATCATTCGTTTCTCAACCGCGACCGGCTGATCCACATTGTCGATGCCGATCCATCCACCTGCGAGGCGCTGAGCATTCTGTTCAGGCTCGAGGGTTTTCAGACAAGCTTTTCACTCGATGCCAGCCATTTTCTGGCCAGCCTCGATCGCCGCCGCCCCGATGTGGTGGTGATCAATCTGCGGCTCGGCGAGGAAAGCGGGCTGGCCCTGCTGCGTCGTATCAAGGCCATGCGGACCGGCACGCCGGTGTTCATGCTGTCTGACATTCCCCAGCTCGACGCGGCCGTAACCGCCATGAAGCTGGGTGCCTCCGACGTTATCAGCAAGCCCATCGACACCGAGCATTTCCTGGGCGTCGTGCGCGATGCCCTGCGCCGGGATGTGCATCTGGGCGCCATGCAGGGCGGTCGCCGCCCGGTCGAAGTGCGCGGCTTCTCCCAGCTCACGCCCCGCGAGCGCGAGGTACTGCAATTGATCACCAACGGCCAATCAAACAAGGAAGCCGGCCGCGAACTGGGCATTTCCCCCCGCACTATCGAAGTGCACCGCGCCCGGGTGATGGAAAAACTCGGCGCCCGCAACACCGCCGATCTCATGCGGATCGTATTGACGAGCTAGGCCTTTAAGGGGGAGTGACTTCGCAGCTTGCGCTGTTCCCTCCATTCATCGTCATCACCCGGTTTGTCCGGGTGATCCATCTCTCAGCCTGTGCGGAAGCGTGGATTGCCCGAACAAGCCGGGCAATGACGATGGACTTGGCTTGGGAGAGCGCGGCGAAGTCCTAAAGAGACCCTCGACGGGTCGTGAAACTACCCGCCCGTCGTCGGCAGCGTCAGATCGCCCGAGGTCAGTTTCCGTGCCGTGATCGCCGCATCGGCCCGCTCGCGCGGCAGTTCCAGGCTTGTCCACACACTCACCAAAGCATGGCGCAGCTCGAAGATCATTTCATCGGTATGCAGCGGGGTGGGGGTAATGCGCAGCCGCTCGGTGCCCTTGGGCACGGTGGGGTAATTGATCGGCTGGATATAGATATTGTGCTTGTCGAGCAGCATGTCGCTGGCCGCCTTGCACTGGCGCGCATCGCCCACGATCAGCGGCACGATATGGGTTTCGGTTTCCATCACCGGCAGGCCCGCATCGGCCAGAATCGCCTTGGTCAGTCGGGCCTGGCGCTGGTGCAGCATGCGCTCCTGCCCATTGCCCTTGAGGTGCTCGATCGAAGCCCGCGCGGCCGCGCACAAAGCCGGGGGCAGGGCCGTGGTGAAAATGAATTCAGGCGCATAGGACCGCACGGCATCAACGATGGCACGATTGGCCGCGATATAGCCGCCCATCGTGCCAAAGCCCTTGGCCAGCGTGCCCTCGATAATATCGATGCGCTCCATCAGCCCGTCGCGCTCGGCAATACCGCCGCCGCGTGGGCCATACATGCCCACGGCATGGACTTCATCGATATAGGTTAGCGCGCCGAATTCCTCGGCCAGGTCGCAGATGTCCTTGATCGGGGCGATATCGCCATCCATCGAATAGATCGATTCAAAGCAGATCAGCTTGGGCCGCTTGCGATCCACCTGCATCAGCAATTCGCGCAGATGCGCCACGTCATTGTGCCGGAAGATGACCTTCTGCATGCCCGATTGGCGCACGCCCTGGATCATCGAGGCATGGTTGAGCTGGTCGGAAAAAATCACGCAATCGGGCAATAGCCGCGCAATGGTCGAGATCGCCGCCTCGTTGGACACAAAGCCCGAGGTGAATACCAGCGCCGCTTCCTTGCGGTGCAGATCGGCCAGCGAGCGCTCCAGCTCCACCAGCGGGCGATTGGTGCCCGAGATATTGCGCGTGCCGCCGGCGCCAACGCCCAGCTTGCCGGCCGTCTCCTGCATGGCCGCGACCACCTTTTGGTGCTGGCCCATGCCCAGATAGTCATTGGAGCACCAGATGGTGATCTCGCGCGCATTGTCGGCGTCGTCGCGATAGATCGCCTTGGGGAAATGCCCGGCCACCCGTTCGAGATCGGCGAAAACGCGATAGCGTTTTTCCGCCCGCAGCGTATCCACTGCGTCTTCGAAGATACCGCGATAGTCCATTCGAACGTCCCTTTGTGCCCTGCCGCGGCCGATCCTTTGCCGGTCTGGCAGAATAGAAGAGTACCTAATCCTCGCGGCCAGCCATTGACATAGGTCAATTCGCCGCGCGGCTTTGCGGGGTCCGTCCGTGGGGGGCGGTCGCGAGCAACGTCAGACTCATTCTAAAGTGCAAAGGCTCTGCTGCCAATGCTTTGCATAGACTTTTGGCAAGCCGTCTTGCACGCCCCTCCGCCTCACGCTACCACTCCGGCGGAGGAGCCGTCATGACCCGATTTGCCCACTATCCCAGCCTGACCGGCATGCCGGTCGTTATTTCCGGCGGCGCCTCCGGCATCGGGGAAAGTCTGGTGCGCAATTTTGCCGCCCAGGGCGCCAGGGTCGGCTTCGTCGATATCGCGCTCGATGCCGGCGAAAAGCTTGCCGCCGAGCTGGTCGGGCAGGGCCAGGAAGTGCTGTTCACCCCCTGCGATGTCACCGAAATCGAAATCTACCGGGCCGCGATTGCCGGCTTTGCCGCCGCCCATGGCGATGCGCTGGCACTGGTCAACAACGCCGCCCATGACCAGCGTCACGATTGGGCCGATGTCACCCCCGCCTATTGGGACGATCGCATGGCGGTCAATCTCAAGCATGCCTTCTTTGCCATTCAGGCCGTGGCGCCGGGCATGGTCCGCGCCGGGCGCGGCTCGATCATCAATACCGGCTCGATCAGCTGGATGATCATGTCCTCCCGCATCCCGATCTATGAAACCGCCAAGGCCGCTGCCCATGGGCTCACCCGTGCCATGGCGCGCGAATTGGGCGGCTCGGGCATTCGCGTCAATTCCCTCGTCCCCGGCTGGGTCATGACCGAGCGGCAATTGACCCATTGGCTCGATGCCGAGGGCGAGAAGCTGATCGACCAGAACCAGGTGCTGGCCGGCCGCGTCTATCCTGACGATATCGCCCGCATGGCCCTGTTCCTTGCGGCCGATGACAGCGCCATGATTTCGGCCCAGCAATTCGTCGTCGATGGCGGCTGGGCCAATGCTTGAACCTCATTCTCGTTCATCACTTGTTCAGCATATTTGATTCATCACCTTCCTGCCGCATTCCATCCGCAAAACGGGCACTTAATCCTTCAGGGGGACAATCGATGAAATCCAAGATTCTCGTGGCTTTTGCCGCGACGTTGGCGCTGACCGCCTGCACCACCAATCCCTATACCGGTGAATCCCAGCTCTCCAACACTGCCGGCGGCGCGCTGATCGGCACGGGTGGCGGCGCCATTGCTGGTGCCTTGGTGGGCGCAGCCGTGGGCGGCGATCCGCGCGTTGGCGCGCTGATCGGCGCTGGCGTGGGTGGCCTCACCGGTGCCGCCATCGGCAGCTATATGGATCAGCAGGAAGCCGAATTGCGCGCTCAGCTGCAGGGGACCGGCGTTTCGGTGACCCGCGTTGGCCAGCAGATCATCCTCAACATGCCGTCCAACATCACCTTCGCCACCGACCAGTCGAACGTGCAGCCCCAGTTCAACCAGACTCTGGTCTCGGTGGCCCTGGTGCTCAAGAAGTTCGACAAGACCATTGTCGATGTCTATGGCCACACCGATAGCCAGGGCGATGACAATTACAATCTGTCGCTGTCCCAGCGTCGCGCCGTTTCGGTCGCCACGATCCTCGCCAATCAGGGCATCGACCAGCGCCGCTTCTTCATCGAAGGCAAGGGCGAATCAAGCCCGATCGCATCCAACGCCACCGAACAGGGCCGCGCCCAGAACCGCCGCGTCGAAATCCAGATCTCGCCTATCAACGGCTGATCGGACCTCTATCCAAAATGAAAAGCGCGGCCTTGATGCCGCGCTTTTTTATTGCGCCGGCGCCACCGGCTCCACCACCGGGGCAGACGTTGGTGTCGCCGGCTGCACATCACTGCCCGGCGCACCATTGAACATTTGCAGCACCAGCAGCACTGCGATCACGATCGCCAGCCCCACCACGCCGTAAAGCCACCAATTGGTCGGCCCCGTCGCGCCCACGGTCTCGTCATGCTCGCCCGCCACCTTGATCGGCGTGCCATCCGGCAAGTCGACACGCGCGCCATTCTCGTCGATCAGATTGTCCACATTGGCGACAGTGGGCGTCGGAGTCTTGGGTGCATCGGCCATGTTCGTCTCCCTCGTTTCTGCCGATTCAATGCCCGTTGCAGGCAGCGGTTCCAAGGCCGCGCCCACACCGGGCTTTTCGATCACGCTTTTTCTATCGCGGAACCCAACGGGAAAAATTCGCGTTGCCCTAGCATCCCAACGAAGAGGAGTTCGAAATGGCTTACGACGACATTCGCAACCGCGACCCCGACGTCAAGGAAACCCACGATCTGATCGCCTCCGACAAGGTCGAGGGTACCAAGGTCTACGATCCCCGCGGCGAGCACATTGGCTCCATCGAACGCATTCTGGTGGAAAAGCGCAGCGGCAAGGTATCTTACGCCGTCCTCAGCTTCGGCGGCTTCCTCGGCATGGGCCACGACCATTACCCACTCCCCTGGAGCAAGCTGAACTATGACGAAAGCCTGGGCGGCTACCGGGTCGACGTCACCAAGGACCAGCTCGAAGGCGCCCCCAAATACGACACCGACGACGAAGACTACTGGACCGCCGAAAACGGCCGTCGCGTCTACGACTATTACGGCGTCGCCCCTTACTGGATCTAACCCCGGCAACACAAGCCATGCACAGCCGGCGTCCCTCAGGGGCGCCGGTTTTCTGCGTCACTGCAGCGGCAGGTCGATATCGAGAAAATCTGAATGGTGCTGCCGGACAGGATTGAACTGTCGGCCTCTCCCTTACCAAGGGAGTGCTCTACCACTGAGCTACGGCAGCATCTGCGCGGCGGGCTTGGCCCGGGTCCGGCGACGGGCGCTCTAGTGCCATAGGCCAAACCTCGACGCAAGGCTAAAAAGCGCATATCAACCTGCAAGTGCCAACCTGAGATCAAGGGGCCAAAGCCGCGGGCCGGCTTTTCGCACAAACCTTGCGACAACACGGGCTAATGCCGGACCGATGAGCAAATCCGAACAGGCAGCGCAACGCGAGCAAAGACTGGCCGCCAAGCTGCGCGAAAATCTCAAACGCCGCAAAGGTCAGCTCAAGGCCCGTGCCGATGCCGATACGCGCTCACCCGAGATCGATCCGGCCGTCCAACGGCAAACGGGCAATAAACCGTAAACCATTTTCGGGCTGAATTGGCCCTCACGCCACAGGGTCGAAATCGCCACCATGTTTTCGACAAACCCGGCAGACATTTAAGATCATGGGGCGAAGGTGCTGATTCCAGCACAATCTCCCGCGTTCCGGGCCTGAGCCACATCGCCCGCCTTGTTGGCGGAGCACGATTCGGCTATTGAGGCCAGCTTTCACCCCAGGGGCGTTTCCGCCCCGCTTGAGGATATCCAGGATGGATCGCATTCGTTTGGTCGGCGGCAATGAACTGCACGGGGAAATCGTCATCTCCGGCGCCAAGAATGCCGCGCTGCCGCTGATGATCGCCTCGCTTTTGACCGATGAGCCGCTCGTGCTGCAGAATGTGCCGCGCCTGGCCGACGTCAAACAGCTCGAGCGCATCCTTGAAAATCACGGCGTCGATATTGCCGTGCATGGCCGCCGCCGCGGCGAGGATGAGGGCGTCGGCCAGCGCATGACCTTCCATGCTGCCGATATTGTCGACACCACCGCGCCCTATGATCTGGTCTCCAAGATGCGCGCCAGCTTCTGGGTCATCGGCCCGCTGCTGGCCCGCGAACACAATGCCCGTGTTTCCCTGCCCGGCGGCTGCGCCATCGGCACCCGGCCCGTCGATCTCTTCTTGTTCGGCCTCAAGGAACTGGGCGCCGAAATCGACATCGACGAAGGCTATGTCGTGGTCAAGGCGCCCAAGGGTGGCCTCAAGGGCGCCCATATCGTCTTCCCCAAAGTGTCGGTCGGCGCTACCCACACCATCATGATGGCCGCGACGCTCGCCAAGGGCACGACCATCATCGAAAATGCCGCCCAGGAACCCGAAATCACCAATGTCGCCGAATGTCTCGTCGCCATGGGCGCCAAAATCTCGGGCATCGGCACCCGTACGCTGACCATTGAAGGCGTCGACAAGCTGCATGGCGCCACGGTCGATGTTATCCCTGACCGTATCGAAACCGGCACCTTCGCCATGGCCACCGCCATGACGGGTGGCAATGTGTTGCTCAAGGGCGCTCGCGCCGAGCATCTGGAAGCCGCGCTCGATATTTTGGGCCGGACCGGCACGGTGATCACCCCCGAAGCCGATGGCCTGCGCGTCTATCGCAATGGCAATGGCATCCAGCCGGTCGATATCGAAACCGATCCCTTCCCCGGCTTCCCCACGGACCTGCAAGCCCAGTTCATGGCGCTGATGACCATGAGCTCGGGCACCAGCCAGATTCGCGAAACCATTTTCGAAAATCGCTACATGCATGTGGCCGAACTGGCCCGCTTCGGCGCCGATATCACCGTTGATGGCCAGGTCGCCACGGTCACCGGCAAGTCCCAGCTCAAGGGCGCCCAGGTGATGGCAACCGATCTGCGCGCCTCGGTTTCGCTGGTCATTGCCGGCCTTGCCGCCAAGGGCGAAACCGTGGTCAACCGCATCTATCACCTTGATCGCGGCTTCGAACGGCTGGAAGACAAGCTGAGCCGTTGCGGCGCCGAAATCGAACGCCTCGCCGGCTAGCGTCATGAGCAGGCCGCACGGGTTATTCGCCTGGCATGACCTGCTCACTACGGATGTGGAGAAGGCCAAGGCCTTCTTCACCGCGACGCTGGGCTGGACCTACGAGAATTACGATCTGGCCGGCGAACCCTATTTCGTCATCCGCTCGGGCGATGAAATGGTCGGCGGCCTTGGCACCTTGAGCCAAGGCTATCTGGCCGGCTCGCAATCCTATTGGCTGGGCTTTGTCGAAGTGAACGATATCGACCGCCGCTTCGCCATTGCCGTTGAGCACGGGGCCAGCGTAATTCGCGGTCCTCATGACGTGCCCGGTATCGGACGGCTTTGCGTACTCAGCGACCCCACCGGCGCCATTATCGGCTGGATGCAGGGGCTCTAATCCAGCGTCTGCCGATACCGCATCATCGCCACCACTGAGATTACGCCGACGATCACCGCCAGCGCGAAAAACTCGCCGCCCAGATCCCAGCTATCGGCCCCTTTCAGCATCACCATGCGCACCAGCCGCATGAAGTGTGTCGCCGGCACGGCGACCCCGATGCTTTGTGCCCAGCCCGGCATGCCGGCAAAGGGAAACATGAAGCCACTCAGCAGGATCGAGGGCAGTATGGTGAAAAGGCTCAACTGCATGGCCTGCATCTGATTGCGCGCCAGCGTCGAGATCAGAAAGCCCAGCGCCAGATTGCCCAGGATGAACAGGTTAAAGCCGATGAAGAAGGCCATGAACGTGCCCTCGAACGGTACGCCGAACAGCGCAAACGCTGCCACGAGGAACACCGCGGTCTGCACATAGCCCACCAGCACATAGGGCAGGATTTTGCCCAGCATCACTTCGAATGGCCGCACCGGCGTCGAGATCAGCATTTCCATCGTGCCGCGCTCGCGCTCCTTGACGATGGCCACCGCGGTAATCATCACCATGGTCATCGAGAGGATGATGGCCAACAGGCCCGGCACGATATTGGTCGAGGTCTTGCCCTCGGGGTTATAGGCGCGGTGCACGATGACGCCGAACGGGGCAGGGGCCGCTGCCACCTGGGCCAGCGGCCCGGTCAGCGTCTGGCTCATCGCGCCCGCAATGATCCCGCTCAGCGCCGCCACCGCGCCGCCCACCGCCGACGGGTCCGCCGCATCGGCCGCCACCAGAATATCGGGCCGGTGTCCCCGGATCACATCGCGCTCGAAATGGGCTGGAATGACCACGACGAAATTGGCACTGCCGCGCCGTAGCGCATCTTCGCCTTCGCTCGGACCATGCACCACGCCTTCAAAATCGAAATAACCCGAGGTCTGCATCCCGGTCAGCACCGCGCGCACCAGCGGGCCGTCATCATTGACTTCGACCAGCGTCGGCAAATGGCGCGGATCGGTATTGATGGCAAAGCCGAACAGCAGCAATTGAATGATGGGCAGGCCGATCATCATGGCAAAGGTGACGCGGTCGCGCCGCATCTGGATGAATTCCTTGAGCAGCACCGCGCCAAAGCGCGACAGCGAGAAGAACCGGTTCATGCCGCATCCCGCGCGAAATTATCGCGCGCCCCCGTCATGAGATAAATGAACGCCTCCTCAAGCCCCGCCGCCTGCAGGCTCCAGCGGAAGCGCCCCTCGGCCTCATGTTGCCGCACCGTGTTTTCCAGCGCCGCCGCATCGGTGCCCGAGACATGCAGGGTCGAACCGAACCGCGCAATCTGCAGCACGCCAGGCTGCCCGGTTAGCTCGGCCTCCAGCGCCGCGAGGTCCGGCCCCTCCGCCCGCCAGGTGGTCAGCCCCACCATTTTGGGAATGTCGGCGGCCGGCCCGTCGATCAGCTTCTTGCCATAGGCGATATAGGTGATGAAATCGCACTGCACCGCCTCGTCCATGTAATGGGTCGAGACCAATACGGTGACGCCGGCCTTGCTCAGCCGGCGGATTTCATCCCAGAAATCGCGTCGCGCCTTGGGATCGACGCCTGCCGTGGGCTCGTCCAGCAGCAGCAATTGCGGGTCGTGGATCAGGCAGGCCGCCAGCGCCAATCGCTGCTTCCAGCCGCCCGACAGGGTGCCCGCCAATTGTCCTGAGCGATCGGCCAGCCCCAAATCGGCCAGCGCGGCGCTCACCCGCTGGTCCCGATCGGCAACGCCGTACATCCGCGCCACGAAATCGAGATTTTCGCGAATGGTCAGGTCTTCATAGAGGCTGAATTTCTGCGTCATATAGCCGACCTGCGTTTTGATCGCGGCGGCCTGCTTGCGCACGTCGAACCCGAGGCACGTCCCTTGCCCCGCATCGGCCAGCAGCAGCCCGCACAGCATGCGGATCGTCGTGGTCTTGCCCGAGCCGTTCGGCCCCAGAAAGCCATAAATGGCGCCGCGCGGCACCCGGATGTCGAAATGGTCGACCACCAGCTTGTCGCCAAAGCTCTTGGTGAGCCCGGTCACGTCGATGACGTTTTCCCCGTTCACCGCGTCACCGTCACCGGCTGGCCCGGCCGCAAACCGCCGGGCGCTTCCAACTCGGCTTCCACCAGATAGACCAGCCGCCCGCGCTCCTCCTTCGAATAGATCACCGGCGGGGTGGTCTGTGGCTCGCTGGCGAAATAGGTGATCCGGGCTGACATGGCCGTGCAGCCATCGCATCCCACCTGCACCATGCCGCCCACCGCCAGCGCCGACCGGTCAGCCTCCGGCACAAAGAACCGCGCCTTGAGCGCCCCTGCCGGCAGAATCGAAACCACCGGCGTTCCCGCCGTCGCAATTTCCCCCGCCGAATAGAACAATCGATCCACAATGCCCGCCACCGGCGCCGTGGTCTGGCGATCCCTCAGGTCAAGCTGCGCCCGATTGGCATCGGCTGCCGCGGCCTCCAACTCGGCCTCCGCCGCCACCTGTTGGGCATTGCGCGCCGGCAATTCGGCCACGCCCACTTGCGCGGTGAATTGGGCCACCTGCGCCTGTGCCGAGGCCAGCGCCGCCCGGTCCTGCTCGACCCGCGCTTGCGTTGTCGTACCTGCCGCCAGCAATTTCTCGCTGCGCGCCAGGTTCGATTGCGCCAGCGCCAGATCCGAGCGCGCCTTGGCCAGCGAGGCCCGGATCACGTCCACTTCGAGCGCACGGCTGCCGGTCGTCAGGTTATCCAGATTAGCCTCTGCCGATTGCCGGCGCGCCAGCGCTGCCTTGAGCAGCGCCTGCTGCTGCGCATCGTCCTGGGCGAACAATAAGTCACCCAGCCCAACCGGCTCGCCTTCCGTCACCGTCACATCGACAAGGCGCCCGGCACCCACCGGCGCCACATAGACATAGTCGGCCTCCAGATATCCCGGATAGCCACCCGCATCACCCGCCCCGCCCGGCAGCAGGGCCATCAACGCTGCGAAAATACCTCCGAGGAAATCGCTCATGGCCGCGCCTCCGCCGGTTGCGTGCTGATGCCGTGAAACAGGATATCGAGATGGTTGGCAACGAACCGGTCAAGCGCCAGGTCCCCGCCTTCCGGCATGATGCCGAACAATTCGCCCAGCGCCACATGGGCCAGCAGCGGGCCGATGATCGAGCGCACCGTCAGTTCGGGATCGACCTTGCGCAGTTTGCCACTGTCCACCCCGCGTCGGACCAGCCCGATCAGTGCCGGCATCACCTTGTCGAGCACTTCGTTGCGATAGAATGTGGCGATGAAGGGAAAGCTCAGCACTTCCCGAAGGATCAGCTTGGGCACCGCAATCGCCTCGGGCCGCGCCAATTGCTGGATCAGTACAGTCAGCAACATGGTGATGGGCACCCGCGGATCGCCCTCATAGGTCTCAAGATCCGGCAGCGCGCGCAACGCAATCGGCGCCACCGCCCGCCGTACGATCCCCTCGATCAGCGCTTCCTTGGATGGAAAATAGAGGTAGACCGTGCCCTTGGACACGCCCGCCCGCCGCGCCACCTCATCCACCTTGGCCGCCGCATAGCCCTTCTCCACAAACACCGCCAGCGCCGCATCCAGCACCTCATCCGGCCGCGCCTCAGCCCGCCGGCGGAATTTCTTCGGTGTCTCGGTCATGGGTGGGCTCCAATTTGTTGCCGTACAAAATAACTGACTGGTCAGTCATTTGCAAGAGCGGTGTTTTTGGTGAGCAGGGAAGGCAGGGGCGGGAGGCGAGAGGCGGGAGGCGGGGTGCTGCGGCCGAGGCAAAGGGATAGCTAGGCGAGACGCCTTTTTTCCCCGCCCGCATTGCCCCCATGCCGGCAAACTTGTAGATCGGGTATTGCGTGACCAGATAGGGTCGTCTCGACACACAAAAGGCCGCCAATACCATGACCGATCTCAAGCTTCTGGCGCTTGATACCGAAGATCTCGATGTGCTGTCCGCCCATGTGCAGGATGCCGTGGTGCGGGTGGCCGACATGGGCTATGCCCGCGGCGACCGGCGCTTTGCCCTGCTGATGAACCGCTATGATTGGGAAAGCGACAAGCCGCGTGGCAAGGGCGTGCGCAAGCGCGCTGCGCTGCATTTCGATGCCGTCCAGTCGGTGGTCACGGCCGGGTTCGATCCCAACGCCCATGATGGCGTGCTGAACCTGCTCGCCATCACCTTCATCCCCATCGATGGCCCGGCCGGCATGGTCGAGCTCAGCTTTGCTGGCGGCGGCACCGTGCGGCTCGGCGTCGAATGCCTTGAAGCGCGCCTCTCCGATCTGGGCGCCGCCTGGGCCGCCACGGCCAAGCCTGCCCACACGCTCGACTGACCAATCCTTAGACCGACAGGAATTTCATGCCGATCCGCCTCGACAGCGCCAGCCCCGATTTCGAGCAAGCCTTTGTTGCCCTGCTCGGCGGCAAGCGTGAAAGCAGCCAGGAAGTGGGCGACATCGTCGCATCCATCATCGCCGACGTGCGCGCGCGCGGCGACGTGGCCGTGGCGGAACTGACCAATAAGTTCGATTCCGCCGGCGTCACCCCGAACACACTCAAATTCAGCCAGGACGAGATCGACGCCGCCACCGCCCGGGTTACCCCCGAGGTGATGAGCGCGCTGCAATTCGCCCATGACCGCATCCGGGCCCACCACGAAAAGCAGCGGCCCGAAGATCACATTTATACCGATGATCTGGGCGTCACCCTGGGCACCCGCTGGACGGCGATCGACGCCGTCGGCATCTATGTGCCGGGAGGTCTTGCCTCCTACCCCTCCTCGGTGCTGATGAATGCGGTGCCCGCCAAGGTTGCCGGGGTCGAACGCATCGCCATGGTCGTGCCCACGCCCAATGGCCAGCTCGCTTCGGCCATTCTCGCCGCCGCCAGGATTGCCGGCGTCACTGAGATTTACCGGATCGGCGGCGCCCAGGCTATCGCGGCCCTCGCTTACGGCACCGCTGCCATCCCCCGCGTCGACAAGGTCGTCGGCCCCGGCAATGCCTTTGTCGCCACTGCCAAGCGCCAGGTCTTCGGCCAGGTCGGCATCGACATGATCGCCGGCCCCTCCGAAGTCCTGGTCATCGCCGACGGCTCGGCCAATCCCGCCTGGGTTGCCGCCGATCTGATCGCCCAGGCCGAACACGGGGCAGGGGCCCAGTCCATTCTCGTCACCACCGAAAAAGGCCTGGCCGACGCTGTGGAAGCCGAGGTCGATCGCCAGCTGTCCCTGCTGCCCAAGCAGACCATCGCCCGCCAGGGCTGGGACGAATTCGGCGCCATCATCACCGTCGGCTCGCTCGATGAAGCGGCGGACCTGGCCAATCGCATCGCCTCCGAGCATGTCGAACTGGCGCTCAATGATCCCGAGATGATTCTGCCCGCCATCCGCCATGCCGGCGCGATCTTCCTGGGTCATCACACACCCGAAGCCATTGGCGACTATGTCGGCGGCTCCAACCACGTGCTGCCTACCGCCCGCTCGGCGCGATTCGCCTCAGGTCTTGGCGTGCTCGATTTCATGAAGCGCACCTCCATCCTGCGTTGCGACCCGATGTCGCTGGCTGCCTTGCGCGAGGCCGCCGTCACCATCGCCGAGGTGGAAGCCCTTGATGGCCATGGGCGGTCCATTTCCATCCGGCTCAATCATTGAGCATCACGATGGCAACAGCGGGCGAAATCGCAACGACCGACCGCCTGGTGACCGTAACTCTCGACCCCAACACCATCACCTCGATCAATCCCGACGAGGTGCATGAATGGCGCATCGCCATTTACGACCTGCTCGAAAACAACAGCTTTCGCCCCGCCCGCGTCGCTGCCAAGGGGCCGTTTGCGCTGCACATGTCGATCATCGGCAATTTCATCGTGCTCGATGTGCGCCACCCCGAGACCTTCCAGCCCATCGCCGCCCATTATCTCTCGCTCACCCCGTTCCGCCGGCTGATCCGCGACTATTTCCGCATCCGCGACGCCTATTACGAGGCGATCCGCTCCGCCCAGCCCTTCCAGATCGAAACCGTCGATATGGCTCGGCGGGGCCTCCATAATGACGCCGCCGAGCTGCTGCGCACCCGCCTCACCAACAAGATCATCATCGATCTCAATACCGCCCGGCGCCTCTTCACCCTCATCTGCGCCGTCCAGCCCTATGCCAGCCGGATCGACGAGAGCAAAAGCGAATTGCCCAGCGTGCTGTTTGTCTGCTCGATGAATTCGGTGCGCTCGCCCATTGCCGCCGCCCTGGCGCGCCAGGCGTTTCCCGGCCGTATCATCGCCCGCTCGGTGGGCGTCAATGGCGGCAAGGCCGATCAGTTCGTCCATGAGGTCATGGAGGAGATCGGCATTGATATGAGCGTGCACACGCCCCATATCCTGGATGAACTGGTTGCCAACCGTTTCGATCTCGTCATCACCCTTTCCGACGATGCTCCCGAAGCCGTGGCCCGCAAGGGTCTCGAGGCCGGTGCGGTTGAGCAATGGCAGGTGGCTGATCCTTCGCTTGTGGAGGGCAGCCGCGAGCTGATTTTGCAGGCCTATCGCGATCTGCGCGACAGCCTGCGCAAGCGCGTGCGCACGCGCTTGGAACCATTGGTTTCAGGAGCGCTTCCAGCAAAAGTGGACCCCACTTTTGCGGTTCGGAAGGGCGACCAGAACTGACTTGCGCGGACGTGGCGCAAGTGGTTCACAAATCCTTTGAATTCCTATAGGTTGCGCGCAATTTCCGGCCCCCGGGCGGCAAATCGATGCCCCGTGGGTCCTTTCAGGAGACAGTATGGCGAAGGAAGAAGTGCTCGAATTTCCGGGCGTGGTAACTGAATTGCTTCCCAACGCGACCTTCCGGGTCAAGTTGGAAAACGAGCATGAAATCATTGCTCACACCGCTGGCCGCATGCGCAAGAATCGCATTCGTGTGCTGGCTGGCGACAAGGTCCTGTGCGAAATGACGCCCTATGACCTGACCAAGGGTCGCATCACCTACCGCTTTAAGTAAGGCACCGCGCCGATGGCCAGCCGTCCAGAACTTATCCTGGCTTCCGCCTCGCCGCGGCGTCTTGCCTTGCTCAACCAGATTGGCATCGAGCCCGAGCATCTGGTGCCCGCCCACGTCGATGAAACCCCCGAAAAGGGTGAATTGCCGCGCAAGCTGGCCCAGCGCTTGGCCGATCTGAAGGCATTGACCGCTCAACACAAAGCCCGTTCCGCCGGCTATGGCGCCGGCGCCCTCGTGCTGGCCGCCGATACGGTGGTTGCCGTTGGCCGCCGCATTCTGCCCAAGGCCGAGACCATGGAAGAGGCATCCCAATGCCTTGCTTTGCTCTCGGGCCGCGCCCATCGCGTTTACACCGCGCTGACCGTGCTGACGCCCTCGGGCGCCAAGCGCCAGCGCCTGGTCGAAACCCGCATCCGCTTCAAGCGCCTCTCCACCCGCGAGATGGAAGCCTATCTGGCCTCGGCCGAATGGCGCGACAAAGCCGGCGGCTACGCCATCCAGGGCATTGCCGGGGCCTTCGTCGTCAAGCTTGTCGGCTCCTATACCGGCGTCGTCGGCCTGCCCCTGGCGGAAACCGCCTCGGTCCTCGCCGGGGAGGGCTATCCGGTCCATTTCAACTGGCTCAACCAATCAGCGCTGTCCGGCGTCTGATGGCTAAGGTCCCCGTCAAAACCTGCCCTATTTGCGGCAAGCCCGCGGTCGAAAAATACCGCCCCTTCTGCTCGGCCCGCTGCGCCGATGTCGACCTCAACCGCTGGTTCACCGGCAGCTACGTCATCCCCGCCCGCGACGACGAGCCGGTCAACGACACCTCCATCCCCGGCATGGACGAAGACGATAATATTTAGCCATCGCGGGACTATGCCGAGTAGACCTCATGGTGGGCCTGTCGAACCACCAGGTCGTGCCGCTATTCCTGCACCATTCCCAAACTCCTTTTCCACACCCCCTTTTCCCGCTTGCGCGCCAAAAACCCTTCCCCTATAAGGCCCATGGCTTGACGCCGGGCGGTCCTTCCGCCCCGTTGCCCGGGTAGCTCAGTTGGTAGAGCAGCGGATTGAAAATCCGCGTGTCACTGGTTCGATTCCGGTCCCGGGCACCATTCCTTCCTAACATTTGCCAGCACGCCGCGCCCGCTCGCCATTGCGGCCATTTTGCGGCAAACGATGCCTTAACGGCTTTCCCCTAAATTCGCCTCGAGCTGTCCGGATCGCGCGGTCCGGTACGAGTTGCATTGGGAAAACCTCACGCCATGAATTTTCGCTCTCTGTCGGTCAAGACTGCCATTCTGAGCGGATTGGCGCTCGCCATCGTCTTTGCCATCGGCATTTTTGTGCTGGTCCAGCAGGTGGGCCAGACCATCGACCGGCAGACCCGTGCCTATCAGGCTGCCAGCACCGCCAGCGTCGCCGATGAAGTGGCGGCCAGCCTCTCCGCTGCGGCCGCGACTGCCGATGGCGTGGTGACGGCGCTCGAATCCCTCAAGGAAGCCCGCACCGCCAGCCGCTCGGTCTATGGCGCACTGCTCGAGCACACGCTCGAGCGTAACCCTTCCCTGCTTGGCGTGTGGTCGGGCTGGGAACCCAATGCACTTGACGGTCGCGATGTCGATTTCGCCAACCGTCCCGGCCATGACGCCACCGGCCGCTACATCCCCTATTGGAACCGCGGCAGTGGCGAGATCGTCAACGAGGCCCTGACCGGCTATGACGATCCGGTCGCTGGCGCCTATTATCAGCGTCCCAAGGCCGAAGGCCGCATGGTCGCGATCGATCCCTATCTTTATGCGGTGGGCGGCAAGGACGTGCTGATCATGTCCTTCGGCGCGCCGATCATGGTGGGTGGCACCTATATGGGCACGGGCGGTGTCGATCTGTCGCTGGCCGAGGTCAATGCCCGCCTTGCCGAAATCAAGCCCATGGGTACCGGCACCGTGACCGTGCTGACCGCCGCCGGCATGGTTGTCGCTCACCCCGACGCGAGCCTGATCGGTCAGACGCTGCCGGCCTCCGATCCGCTGACCGGCCTGGTCGCGACCGCGCTCGCCAATGGCAGTGCCGAGGCCGATCTGGCCGCTGCCGACGGCACCGCCTTGCGCGGCGTCGCCGTTCCCTTCGCCGTGGGCGGCACGCTTGATCAATGGGTCGTGGTTTCCAGTGTACCGCTCGCTACCCTCACCGCGACGCAGACCGAAACCCAGTTCACCATTATCGGTCTCTCCGCTATCTGCGTACTGATCGCGTGCCTCGTGATGTTCGCGCTGATCCGCACCATGATCGGCAAGCCCCTCGGCACGCTCGGCGCCACCGTCGATGCCGTCGCCGGCGGCAATTATCACAGCGAGATCAAAGGTACTGAGCGCGCCGACGAAATCGGCACGCTGGCTCGCGCCGTCGAGATTTTCCGCGATAACGGCCTCAAGATCAGCCAGATGACCGAGGAAGAACGCGCCGCCGTGATCCAGCGCCGCGTCGAGCGCACCGATATGATGGTGGCGTTGCAGGCGGCCTTCGGTGAAGTGGTCGATGCCGCCATCGCCGGGGATTTCTCCAAGCGCGTCCACGCCCAGTTCCCCGATGCCGAACTCAACGCCCTGGCCGGCAGCGTCAATGCCCTGGTCGAAACCGTCGATCGCGGCCTCGGTGAAACCGGCGCGGTGCTTGCCGCCATGGCCGATACTGACCTCACCCGCCGCATGCAGGGCAATTACAGCGGCGCCTTCGCCAAGCTGCGCGACGACACCAATGCGGTAACCGACAGGCTCACCGAGATTGTCGGCGGCGCCAAGGCCATCTCTGGCACATTGCGCGCCGCCACCAGCGAAATCCTGTCCGGCGCCAACGATCTGTCCGAACGCACCACCAAACAGGCCGCGACGATCGAGGAAACCTCGGCCGCCATGGAACAGCTTGCGTCCACCGTCGCCGAAAACGCCAAAATGGCCGAAGCCGCCAGCACCAAGGCCCAGACCGTCTCGACCAGCGCCGCGCAAAGCGGCCACACCATGGATCAGGCCAATGCCGCCATGGAGCGGATCACCGAGGCCTCGTCCAAGATTTCCAACATTATCGGCATGATCGACGACATCGCCTTCCAGACCAACCTGCTGGCGCTCAACGCCTCGGTCGAAGCCGCCCGAGCCGGCGATGCCGGCAAGGGCTTTGCCGTGGTGGCGGTCGAAGTGCGGCGCCTTGCCCAATCGGCGGCCTCTGCCTCCGCCGACGTCAAGCATCTGGTCGAACAAAGCGCCAGCGAAGTCCGCGGCGGCACCAAGCTCGTCTCCAACGCCGCCGAGCAATTGGCGTCCATGCTTGCCGCGGTCGATGAAAATGCCCGCCTCATGCAGGCCATCGCCAAGTCGAGCCTCGAACAGGCCGCCGCCATCGGCCAGGTCAATGTCGCCGTGCGCACCCTCGACGAAATGACCCAGCATAATGCCGCCCTGGTCGAAGAAATGAACGCCGCCATCGAGCAGAGCGAAAACCAGGCCAGCCAACTCGACATGGCCGTGGACGTCTTCACCCTCGAACCCAGCGCCACCGAACCGGCTCCCGCCAAGCCTCGTCGCGCCGCGCCACCAACCACCATCGAACGCGTCCGCTCAGCCTCGCAGTCCTACTTGAGCCAAGGCAGTGCGGCTATCGCCAAGGATTGGTCGGAGTTCTAGGGCCAGTCAGTATTGTGCGTTTTAGGAAGAGTTAGAGAGCCGCGATCCGCCTCCCTCCCCCTTGAGGGGAGGGATTGAGGGTGGGGGTGCTGAAGTCCCCCACGAACATGATGTATTTGGATGCCGCGGCACCCCCACCCTAGCCCTCCCCTTTAAGGGGAGGGGACTGGATCGTGGCTCCCCATCGCCCGACACGTTCCCCAGCCACTCCTTGCCTTTTCCCCGCCCCAGGCGCAGTCTTCCCCACAGAAAAACCGCCACTTACGCCAGCATCAGACCAATGCTGGCGACGACAGGACGGTGACAGGGAGCCGCCCTAGTATGGCAGCCCTGCCGGACGGAACGACGTCCGGATTTTTACATGGGAGGATCTATGAACAAGCTGCTTCTCGCTGCGCTGGTTTCCGGCGCACTCGCGCTCCCCGCTTATGCGGCGGACTATACCATTATGGCGCCTGCTGCCCCCGGCGGCGGCTGGGACCAGACGGCCCGCACCATGCAGGAGGCTCTCCAGGCCGAAGGCATTTCGGGCAATGTGCAGGTCACCAACGTTCCCGGCGCCGGCGGCACGATTGGCCTCGCCCAGTTCGTCAACCAGTACAATGCCAATCCCAATGCGTTGATCGTCGGCGGCTATGTCATGGTGGGCGCCATCCTCACCAATGCATCGCCCGTCTCGCTGGCCAATGTCACCCCGATCGCCCGCCTCACCGGCGAATCCGACGTCATCGTGGTGCCCGCCGCTTCCGAACTCAAGACCGTCGATGACCTCGTCGCCAAGCTCAAGGCTGATCCGGGCTCGGTGTCCTGGGCTGGCGGTTCGGCCGGCGGCGTCGATCACATCGCGGCTGGCCTCTTCGCCAAGACTGTTGGCGTCGATCCCACCACGGTCAATTACATCGCCTATTCGGGCGGTGGCGAAGCCCTGGCAGCCGTGCTCGGCGGCCAGGTCACGGTCGGCATTTCGGGCCTCGGCGAATTCGACGCCCAGATCCAGTCCGGCGACCTGCGCGCCCTGGCCTCGACCGGCGCAACCCGCCTCGAAGGCTCTGATATCCCGACCCTGAGCGAATCGGGCGTCGACCTCGTGGTTGAAAACTGGCGCATGGTCGCCGCTGCCCCCGGCATCACCGATGAGCAGAAGGCCGCCATCTCTGCCGATATCGACAAGATGGTGCATTCGGAAGCCTGGAAGGCCGCCCTTGCCACCAAGGGCTGGGCCGACATGTACCTGGCTGGCGCCGACTTCGACACTCAGCTCGCCGCTGATACCGAAGCCACCACCGCCATCCTGAAAGACATTGGCCTGGTGCAATGACGACTGGCCAACCCAATCTCTCGCGCCGCCCCGATGGGGCGGCGCTTGTCATAGCGGCCGTGCTGGCCATCATCGGGGCTGTCATCATCTGGCAGACCTCGCTGATGCGCGTGCCCCCCATTCAGGCGCGCGTCGGCCCCACGGTCTTTCCCTATGTCATCGCCGGCGGGCTGTTGTTGCTCTCCATCGGCACGGCCTTGGCCGCCTTCCGCGGCAAGTTCCCGGCGCGCGAGCGCGACAATTACGGCCCCATGGCCTGGATTGTCGGCGGCCTCGTCGCCCAATTGCTGCTGCTCGGCTGGGCCGGCTTCTCGATCGCCACCGGCCTGCTCTTCGCCTTCACCGCCAAGGGCTTCGGCCGCGGTCCATTGTGGCAGACCATTCCCATCGGCGTGGTTTTCGCCTTCGTCGTCTGGTTCATTTTCTCGCGCGGCCTGCAGCTTTCCCTGCCCACCGGCCCGCTCGAACGTCTCGTTCCCTGATCGGAAGGCGCTGATATGGATACCTTCGGTCTGCTCGCCCAGGGGCTCGTCGCCGCCCTCCAGTGGCAAAATCTCATCTATGGCCTGATCGGGGTGACTCTGGGCACCGCCGTCGGCGTGCTGCCCGGCATCGGCCCGGCGCTGACCGTGGCGCTACTGTTGCCCGTCACCTATCGGCTCGATCCCACCGGCTCGCTGATCATGTTTGCCGGCATTTATTACGGCGGCATGTATGGCGGCTCCACCACCTCCATCCTGCTCAACACACCCGGCGAAAGCGCCTCCATCGTCACCGCGCTCGAGGGCAATAAAATGGCCCGCAAGGGCCGTGGCGGACCCGCTCTCGCCACCGCCGCCATCGGCTCCTTCGTTGCCGGCCTCATCGCCACTTTGGCGCTCGCCTTCCTCGCCCCTTGGGTCGTCAAGGTGGCGCTGTCCTTCGGCCCCGCCGACTATTTCGCGCTGATGGTGCTGGCCTTCATCACCGTCTCGGCTGCCTTCGGCAATAGCGCCCTGCGCGGCATCACCGCGCTGTTCATTGGTCTGGGGCTTGGCGTCATCGGCATTGATCTCCAAACCGGCCAGTCGCGTCTCGCCTTCGGCATTCCCGATCTGCTCGACGGCATCGAAGTCACCACCCTGGCCGTGGCGCTGTTTGCCATTGGCGAAACCCTGGCCATTGCCGCCACTCCCAACCAGATCAAGGAAGAAGTGCTGGCGGTCAAAGGCTCGGTCTGGATGACCGCGCAGGATTGGAAACGCTCCTGGGGCGCCTGGCTCCGCGGCACGCTGATCGGCTTCCCCATTGGCGCCATGCCGGCCGGCGGCGCCGAAATCGGCACTTTCTTCTCCTATGCCACCGAGCAGCGCCTCACCAAATATCCCGAGGAATTCGGCCACGGCGCCATCGAAGGCGTCGCCGGACCCGAGGCAGCCAACAATGCTTCCGCAGCCGGTACGCTCGTGCCGCTCTTGACCCTGGGCCTGCCCACCTCGGCCACCGCCGCCATCATGCTGGCCGGCTTCCAGCAATTCGGGCTGCAGCCCGGCCCCTTGCTGTTTGCCAATAACGCGCCCCTCGTCTGGTCGCTGATCGCCAGCCTCCTCGTGGCCAATTTCATGCTGCTGGTGCTCAACCTGCCGCTGATTGGCCTCTGGGTCCGCCTGCTGACCATTCCAAAGCCCTGGCTCTATGGCGGCATTCTGGTCTTTGCCACCCTGGGCACCATCGGCGCCAATGGCGCCATGTCCGGTCGGCTCGGCCCCATCCCGTTCTCGTTCGAATTGGGCATGCTGCTGGTCTTTGGGCTCCTGGGCTATATCCTGCGTCGCTTCGATTACCCCATCGCGCCGGTCGTCGTGGGCCTTATCCTGGGCCCCATGGCCGAGCAGCAATTGCGCCGCGCGCTGGCCATCAGCCAGGGCGATCCGATCATCCTGGTGCATTCCCCGATTGCGGTGGTGATGTATGCCGTGGCGCTGGTCGCCATCGTCCTGCCGCTGATCATGCGCCTGCGGGGCAGGGGGGCAGTCCTCAGCTCCCTCGCCGCCAACGAAGACTAAAGCCCCAGTAGACCTCATCCTGAGCCTGTCGAAGGACGAGGTCGGGGCACAATGGCCTGAAAAAGCAAAAAGCCCGGACGCGCCATTACAGCGCATCCGGGCTTTTTCACGTTGATCGGCAACTCGATACGAGTCGCACAGGGAGGGGCCAGCGCCCCGCTTCGAGCAGGAGACTTACCTGCCGATCGAACGGAAAGCGTCAGCGTCGATGCCGAGGGACTTGAGGTGCTTGGTTTTGGGCATCCGCCCGGCTTCCACCGCGTTGGACACAGCAGCAGCGCTGCCGAACACTTCCACGAAGGTGCCAAGGGCTGCAAAGAAACGATTGTTCCGATGAGTGCTCATTGCCATTTTCCTCTTAAAGCCCGGCCAGATCGCCGTTCGCTTTCATGAGTGTGTAAATGGGCTCATCCCCGCCCGACCGGTAGGGCCATTCCATCATTCCAGCTATGCGTCTAGCGCGAATGCCTGGCTAGAAACGCCCATTTTCAGCCGATATTCCAAATACCCACCCACTGCTATGCGATAGACGCATGGTATTTTTACGGCTTGGGCGAAACAATCTCCTGCCACGTATCCAAAAACCGCCGCTTCCTCTGCTGATCGAGCGATACCAGCAGCGCCGGCCCCAGCGGTATCGGCTGGATCACCCCGCGCCCCCGCGCTGCAATGGCCTCGCTGCTCCATTCACCCACGCCGCCCGCCACCACCGAGCCCAGCGCCGTCTGCCCCGCCGCAATGGCCTGCCCCTCCGGCGACAGGGCAAAATCGACAAACGCCTTGCCCAGTTCAGGGTAGGGCGCATCGCGCGGGATCAGCATCGAGCGCGTCAGCACTAGCACATAATCATCGGGCACCACGATTTCGATATTGGCGCCCGCCGCCTTGCGCGCAAAGGCATAGGAGCCCAGCACATTATAGCCCAGCGCCAGCGAGCCATCGGCCACCCCATTCAGAATGGCCGGGCTCGATCCGCTGAATTGCGCATTCACCCGGCCAAACGCCGCCGCCAGCCGCCAGAAATTCGATGAAATCGTCTGGTCCTGCGCCGCCAGCAGGTAACCCACACCCGAGACCCCGATATCATAGGTCGCGATCTTGCCGCGGAATCGCGACGTCTGGTTTTCCAGCAGTTCGGCCAGCGTCAAATGCGTACGCGGCACTTCGTCGGTCCCGATCAGGTCGGGATTGTAGATGATCACCGCCGGCTCAAAGGTGAACCCGAACAGTTCATTGCGCCAATGCGCCCATTCCGGCAACTGCGCCAGATAGGGGCTGTCATAGGCCAGCGCATAGCCATCATTGGCGAGCTTGACCTGCAAATCCGAGGCCGAACTGATCACCAGATCCGGCTTGGGGTCGGTATCTCCCGCCAGAAACCGCTCATAAAGCGGCACCGAATCCGTCTCTTCATAAATGACTGATACCCCCGGCCACCGCAGCTGAAACCCCGCCACGAACTGCGCAAATAGCGGCGTATCCGTCACCCCCAATATGGTCAGCACCTGCTCGCTGCTGCCGTCCGGCGCCGGATAGCGGGACTCCACCGCCCGTGCCTCCTGCGGCTGCACCATCACTAGGCACAGCGCCAGCATGGCCACGCTCCCCAGCGCCTTGCGCATCTGCTCCAGCCTGGCATTGCGCCCCACGAGTGGCAATTCAATCTCCACCGCCAGCCCGCCGCCCTCCCGGTCCTTCAATCGCAGTGCCCCACGATGCGCCTCCACCACCCGCTTGACGATCGATAGCCCCAGCCCCGACCCCACCTTGGCGCTGGCGCTACTGCCCCGCTTGAACCGCTCCAGCACCACGGCTTTCTCCCCCTCGGGGATGCCCGGCCCGCTATCGGTCACCACCATGGTCAGCAACCCATCCTGCACCGCTCCGGCAATGGAAACCGAGCCCTCCGAATAGACCATGGCATTATCCACCACATTGCGGACCATCTCGCGCAACGCCACCCGGTCGCCGCGAATTTGCGCCGCTGCCACCGCCTCGGGAATATCCAGGTTCAGCCGCGCCGATTGATCGCCATCCAGCCTCTGCCGCACATCCTCGATCACCGCGCCAAACGGTGTCGTGTCGCTTTCCTGATTTTCCAAGCGATGGGAAATGGTCGCGTCCATCAGCAATTGCGACACCAACTGGCTGGCATGGATCGCCCCCTGGTGAATGCGTCCCACCCGCCGCCGCAACGCATCGGGGTCCTGCTCGTCCATCGCCACTTCCGCCTGCGCCCGCAATGAAGCCAGCGGCGTGCGCACTTCATGGGCCGCCTCCGCCACCAGCCCGCTCAGCCGCTCCATACTGCTGCCCAGCCGCGCCATGAAGGCATTGAGCGCCCCCACCAACTGGCTCACCTCCACCGGCACCGGCACATTCAGTGGCGACAGATCATCGGGCGTGCGCCCGCGCAAAGCCTGCTCCAGCTGATAGAGTGGGGCAAACATCCGCCCAATGCCAAACCACACCAGCGCCACCGCCAGCAGCGTCAGCGCCACCACCGGCACGATGGCATTGCCCAAAATCTCATTGGCCAGCGCCTCCCGCTCATTCTGCGTCTCGGCCACATGGATGGTCACCCAATCCGTCTCGCTCGCCGACGAAGTCAGCCGCCCAACACTCGCTACGCGCACCAGCTCGCCGCGATACATCGCGTCCTGAAACACCGGCCCCGCCGACTGCATTTCCATGAGGTTCGCCGATAGATCGTCATACCCCGTCACCGCCCGCCCACGCGGGTCTTCCACCGCATAAAACACCCGGTCCCGCCCCGAAAACATGCCGAACGAGGCAAACGGCAATTCCACGATCACCGCATCGTTTTCCACCTGCACCGCCCCGGCAATGGTCAGCGCCGACGCCGCCAGCAGCCGGTCAAACGCCCGATCGGCGGCCCGCTCCGCATAATCGCGGATAAACACCACAAGGATAACCGCCGCCCCCAGCAGCAGCGCCACTGCCAGTGCCAAAATCCGCCGCCGGATGGAAAACGAATGCGCCGGCATCAGCCCGCTACCCATTGGGCGCCCGCAGCACATAGCCCACGCCGCGCACCGTGCCGATCTCGATATCAGCCGCTTCCAGCTTCTTGCGCAGCCGCGAAATATGCAGCTCCAGCGCATTGACCGACACAGCTTCATCGAAATTGAACAGCTGGTTCATCAGCCGCTCCTTGGGCACCACCTTGCCCGCATTGGTCACCAGAATTTCCAGCAGCCGGAATTCGCGCCGTCCCAGTTCCAGCGATTTGCCGCCAATCGAGGCATTGAGCCCGGCCATATCCAGCGCCAGATTGCCCACGCCCAGCGTGCTCGTGGTCTGCCCGCCCGTGCGCCGCATCAGCGCCCGCAGCCGCGCTTCCAACTCGCGCAGGTCGAACGGCTTGACCAGATAATCATCCGCCCCCAGATCGAGCAGGCTCACCTTGTCATCGATTTCCGAGCGCGCCGTGATCACCAGGATCGGCGCATTGAACTTGCGCTTGCGCAATTCGGCGATCAGCCCGATTCCGTCGCGATTGGGCAGCATCAAATCGAGCGCCACCGCATCGAACGTATCGCCCTCGGCGGCCGACACCACATCATTGCCGTCCCGCACCCATTCCACCGAGTGCCCAGCCGTGCGCAGCCGCTTCTCGATGGCCTCGCCCAAATCCTCATTGTCTTCGACAAGCAATATTCGCATCGGCGCCGATGGTCCCCCCGCCGGCACAGTATGGAGTTTCGCCTCGCGTGTCAGCACCAGCGCTGGCAAGCCGCGATCTGCCTCCCTCCCCCTTGAGGGGAGGGATTGAGGGTGGGGGTGTCGGACTTTCCGCCGGCACGGAGTTTGTGGAGGTTCCGACACCCCCACCCCGGCCCTCCCCTCAAGGGGGAGGGGGCGATTGCCCGCCTATCAAGGGCAAGGACTAAATTGGTTCTAAAACACCGCCATCATCGAAGCCGCCACCGCCACGATGCCCAGCGCCGCCAGCCCCGCCGCCATCAGCATGGTCTGCGTGCGCTGCATCTGCGCCGAGCGATGCGCCGCCAGCCGCGTTGCCTTGATGTCGGATGTATCCAGATGTGTCATTTGCCGCCCCTAATTGTCACCGGCCACTGCGCCAGTCATTGCCAAGGGTCGTCGCCATTAAGCTCTTCTCACCCACGAGAAAAAGCTAACCCGGACATCGCTGCTGCGCGAAAGCCTCCCTGCCAAAGCGGTTAATTTACATAAAATCCGATCTATCCTAATCTTGTATGGTAGATGCTTGATCCCGCCCGCGCGCCGTGGCAGAACATGTGCCATGACCCATTCAGCCCATCTCCACCCCGATCGTTTGTTCTCCGCTTCCCAACCGGCCCAGTCGATTGCGCGCGAGCTTTACCCCGCCGTAGCCGACCTGCCGCTGATTTGCCCGCATGGCCATACCGATCCGTCCTGGTTCGCCAATAATGGGCGCTTCTCCGATCCGGCAGCGCTCTTCCTCACGCCCGACCATTATGTCCTGCGCATGCTGCGCAGCCGCGGGCTGGACTACGATGCGCTGGGCGTGCCCCGTAAGGATGGCAAGCCGGTCGCCGATGGCCGCACCGCCTGGCGCCTCTTTGCCGCCAATTACCACCTCTTTGCCGGCACCCCGTCCAAGACCTGGACCGACCATTCCCTGCACTGGGCCTTCGGCATCACCGATGAGCTGTCATCCGCCACGGCCGACGCCATCTATGACAAAATCGACGCTGCCCTCGCCACGCCCGATCTGTTGCCGCTGGCGCTGCTCGACCGCGCCAAGGTGGAAGTCATCACCACCACCGAATTCGCCCTCGATCCCCTGGTCCACCACCAGAAAATGGCCGAGACCGGCATTCTGGGCCGCGTCCGCACCACCTATCGCCCCGATGACGTGACCGACCCCAGCCGCCCCGCCATCGTCGACAACCTCAAGAAATTTGCCGAACTGACCGGCGAGGACGTCACCAATTGGGCTGGGCTGATCAATGCCCACCGCGCCCGCCGCGAATATTTCCGCCGCTACGGCGCGCTCGCTACCGACCATGGCGTGCCCTCCGCCAACACGGCTGACCTGCCGCTGATCGAAAAGCAGGCTTTGCTCGACAAGATTCTCTCCGGCAAGCATGACGCCGCCGATGCCGAACTGTTCCGCGCCCAGATGATGACCGAAATGGCCTTGCTTTCGGTCGAAGACGGCATGGTCATGCAGCTCCATGCCGGCTCGCGCCGCAATACCGATCCGCTGCTGTTCGCCACCCGCGGCGCCGATCTGGGCGCCGACATCCCGGGCACCACCGACTATGTCAACGGCATGCGCGCCCTGCTCGCCTGCTGCGGCAATGAGCCAAACCTGCGCCTGATCATGTTCGTGCTCGACGAAACCACCTATGCCCGCGAACTGGCCCCCATGGCCGGCTATTGGCCTTCGCTGATGATCGGCCCGCCCTGGTGGTTCCACGATAGCCCGCAGGGCATCCGCCGTTATCTCGATCAAGTGGTCGAGACCGCCGGCTTCTACAACCTCGCCGGCTTCAACGACGACACCCGCGCTTTGCTCTCCATCCCCGCCCGCCACGACGTCTGGCGCCGCGAAGTCTGCGGTTTCCTCGCCACCTGGGTCGCCGAAAACCGCCTCAGCAAGAGCACGGCCGAAGAGCTAGCCAAGCATCTGAGCTATCAAGCTGCGAAAGACGCCTACAAGATCAGCTAAAAGAAACCCCTGATCCCAACCGAAATTCGCCTTCGCGAACTCGGTGTCCCTTCGGGCACCTTCTCCCACAAGGGGAGAAGGGTAGCTCTGTGGTTAGGCTAAGCGCTGAGGCCAACCCTCGCCCCTTGTGGGAGAGGGACAGTAATTTCTTCGTTCAGAAGAAATTACAGGGTGAGGGGTACTGCGCCATCCCATGCCAGAAGCCCGTCGTCCCTCACGGCGACTTCCACAGCACCACCAGCAGCACCAAAATCCCGGTCACCAGCAACACCAGTGTCCCGGTCAGCCCGTTGAATACCTGCCGCCCCAGGCTCGGCGCAGCCTCGTCGGCCGCCAGGATGTCGGAAAGTCCTTTGGGGTCATGCCCCTTTGCGCTCGAATACGTCATGGTCCAGTTCCCTTGTGCTTTGGGCGCTGTCTCTGCGTCGCGATCAGTCTAACTCCGGCCAACTTTATCAAAACTTGCAGCAGGCCGGTTTGCTGGCGTTAGGGTTGCCATTGTGCCAAATATCTTGCTTAGCAAATGCCTACCGCGCCGCATTTCGATCAAGTTCTTTTGCCAAGCGCAGTTAATGTCGAAAGCAAGCACGCCTTCTGATCTAATGGCTGACATGAATCAGTCTCCCGCCGAAACCGCGCTCAGCCGCGCCATGATCCGCTGGTCCCTGACCAAGTCGACGCCCGTGGCGGAAACCGCCACCAGTTGGATTTTCCGCGTCGAGCAAAATGGCCGCAACTTCGCCGCCCTCAAAATCCTCAAGCCCCTGGCCCTCGAGGAAGAGAGCCGCGGCGCCCAATTGCTGAACTGGTATGGCGGGGAGGGTGCCGCCACCGTCTTCGACATTCACGGCAATACCATTTTCATGGAATGGCTCGATGGCAGCACGCTGGGCGATGCCGTCCGCGCCGGCCATGATGATGAGGGCACCATCGCCATTGCCACTGTCGTCGCCAATCTGCACCGCCCCCGCGACGGCGCGCCCGAAAGCCTGCAGGTCCTGCGCGAGCGCTTCCAGACCCTGTTCGATACCGACGTGCGTCTCTGGCCCCACACCTCGCGCGATCTCTATGCCCGTGCCACCGGCATAGCCCTTCGCCTGTTCGACCGGCCCACGGCGCAGATTCCGCTGCATGGCGATTTGCACCACGACAATATCATCTCCTCCGATCGCGGCTGGCTCGCCATCGACCCAAAGGGCCTATTGGGCGATCCGGTCTATGAAGTCGCCAATGTCTTCATCAATCCCGAGCGCGCCGATGCCGTCGCCGCCGATCCGCGCCGCATCGCCGCCCGCGCCGATATCCTGGCCCAGCGCCTCGCCTACCCGCGCAAGCGCATCCTCGGCTGGGCCGCCGCCCACGCCGCGCTCTCTGCCTGCTGGGACCTGGCCGATGGCAATGCCATAACCGGCCAGCTCGCTTGCCTGCCCAATCTGCTCAGCGCCTACGACCAGGCCGTCTAAATCATGGAATCATCGATGATGTTGACTACTACGCGACGCGGCCTGCTCATGGCCGGCGCGGCCCTGACGCTTTCGGCCTGCGCCTCCGCCATGCCGGCTCTGGCGCCCGCTGTGGCGACCCCCACGCCCGAAACCCTCACCGACGATCAGATCATGACGGCGGTCAATGCCGTGCGCAAAGCCAATGGCGCCGCCCCCTGGAGCTATAGCCAGCGCCTCGAAGACGCCGCTCGCTCCCAGGCCCGCCTCATGGCCCAGCGCGATACGCTCAGCCACGATCTGGGCGTCACCCTGCGCGAACGCGTCACCGAAGCCGGCTATATCGGCGCGGTCGGCGAAAATCTCGCCCGTGGCCACACCTCGCTCGAAGCCGCCCTGCAAGGCTGGATGAACTCCGCCGGCCATCGCGGCACCCTGCTCAGCCCCAAATTCACCGAATTCGGCCTCGCCGTCACCCGCACCCCAGCCGGCCGCCTCTACTGGGCCCTGATCGCCGGCGGCAGCTTCGACGCCTGGCGGGTCTATCAATAGCAGGCACAACTTCGCCCACCCACCGGGCCCACCCTCGCCCCTTGTGGGAGAGGGACGGCATTTCTTCGTCCAGAAGAAATGACAGGGTGAGGGGTTCTGCGCCCGCCCATCCGCCCTGCGGGCACCTTCTCCCACAGGGGGGGAGAAGGAACGCTGTGTGCCTAATCCTCCGTCCGCCCCGCACCCTCCCGATCCCGCTCAAACCCCCTCAGCCCCGCAAACACCGGCAGCCATCCCTCCCGCCGAACAGTCCACAATTCATAACTCGGCCTGAACTGGTCAATCTCATCCAGCGCCCCGAGATTGACCTCAACCTCATCCCCGCTGCGCGAAAAAACCGACGAACCGCAATTGGGACAGAAAAACCGCCCCCTGTAGTCGCGAACCTCGCCCTCGATCGCCACCGCCTCCTGCGGAAAGATCGCGGAGGCATGAAACAGCGCCCCATGATGCTTGCGGCACTCAAGGCAATGGCAAAGCCCCACCCGATAGGGCCGCCCCGATGCCACAAACCGCACCTTGCCGCACAGGCATCCGCCGCTGACCTGATCCATGCCGCGTCTCCCTTAAAGCGGGCAGGGGACCTTACGAACTCAGCGTCCGCCGCACCGCCGCATCCCAACCCCTGATCTTGTCCTTGCGCTCCCGCGCGTCCATTTTCGGCTCAAACCGGCGGTCCCGCGCCCAGCTCGCCGCAAACTCAGCCATTCCCGGCCACACGCCGGCGCGTGATCCGGCCAGCCACGCCGCGCCCAGCGCGGTGGTCTCGAGGATCGTCGGCCGGTCCACCGGCGCGTCCAGCACATCGGCCAGGAACTGCATGGTCCAGTCCGATGCCACCATGCCGCCATCCACCCGCAACACCGTGTCCTGCCCGCCCTTCCAGTCCTTGCGCATCGCCGCCAGCAGGTCCAGCGTCTGGTAGCAAACCGCCTCCAGCGCCGCCCGGGCGATTTCCGCCGGCCCCGAATTGCGCGTCAGCCCATAAATCGCCCCGCGCGCCTCGGCATCCCACCAGGGCGCACCCAGCCCCACAAAGGCGGGCACCATATAGACATGCTGGCTCGGATCGGCGCTCTGCGCCAGCGGCCCCGTCTCGCTGGCATGCTTGACCAGCTTCAGCCCATCGCGGATCCACTGCACCGCCGCCCCGGCGATAAAGATCGAGCCTTCCAGCGCATAAGTGGTCTGCCCATCCAGCCGATAGGCGATGGTGGTCAGCAGCCGGTTCTTGCTCGCCACCATGTCCTTGCCAGTATTGAGCAGCGCAAAACATCCCGTGCCATAGGTGGATTTCAGCATGCCCGGTTCAAAACAGGCCTGCCCGATCGTCGCCGCATGCTGGTCGCCCGCTACTCCCAGAATAGGGATCGCCGCGCCAAACAATTCAGCCTCGGTCACCCCGAAATCAGCCGCACAATCCTCCACCTCCGGCAACAAAGCCGCCGGCACTTCGAACAACTCCAGCAGGCTCTTGTCCCAACGGTTTTTGCCGATATCGAACAGCAGCGTGCGGCCCGCATTGGTCGCGTCGGTCACGTGCCGTTTGCCGCCCGTCAGCCGCCAGATCAGGAAAGAATCCACCGTGCCAAAGGCCAGCTCGCCCTTTTCCGCGCGCTTGCGGGCGCCCTTCACATTGTCCAGCAGCCAGCGCACTTTCGTGCCGGAAAAATACGGGTCGAGCAGCAGCCCGGTCTTTTTGGTGATCGCCTTTTCATGGCCCGCCGCCTTGAGCTTGGCGCAAAATGCCGCCGTCCGCCGGTCCTGCCACACAATGGCATTGTGAATGGGCTTGCCCGTCTTGCGGTCCCAGATCAGCGTCGTCTCGCGCTGATTGGTAATGCCGATCGCCGCCACATCGCTGGCCCCAATCTTGGCCGCCTTCAGCGCCTCTTTGACCGCCCAGACCACGCTCTCCCAGATTTCCTCGGGGTCATGCTCCACCCAGCCATCCCGCGGAAAAATCTGGGTAAATTCCTTCTGCCCCGATCCGGCAATCTTGCGATCCGCGCCAAACACAATCGCCCGGCTCGACGTCGTCCCCTGATCGATCGCCAGAATATATCCGCTCATTATTCCTCCAACTGTCTGTTCTTACCCTCTCCTCTTGAGGGAGAGGGACAGATCATTCTTCGTTCAGAAGAATGATCTGGGTGAGGGGTCCTGCGCCACCTCATGCTTGGATGCCTGCGCAACCCCTCATCCCAACCGAAATTCGCCTTCGCGAATTCGGTGTCCCTTCGGGCACCTTCTCCCACAAAGGGAGAAGGAAAAGGGCCTAGCTCCGCCCCGCCATATACCCATCCAATTCCACCGCCTCATCCGCACTCACCCGCAGCCCCAGCTTGGTCCGCCGCCACAGCACATCCTGGCCCACCCGCGCCCATTCGTGTGCCATCAGATAATCCACCTCGGCCTGATATAAATCCGCCCCAAAATGCCGCCCCAGCCCGCCGACATCGCTTGCCGTGCCCAATATCACCCGCGCCTTTGTGCCATAAAGCCGCATCAGCCGCCGCACCAGCCCGTCGGGCATGCCGGCATAATCCTTATGCAACCGCCGCACTTCGGCCTCGAACGACAGCGGCTCGAATTCCCCGCCCGGCAGCTTGCTCACCTTGGTCCAGGCCGGACCCTTCTTGCCCAGCACGCCCTCGATCTTTTCCAGCACCGACTCGGCCAGTCGCCGCGATGTCGTCAGCTTGCCGCCGAACACATTGATCGCCGCGCCGCTCTGGGCGTCGCCATCCACCTTGAGCACATAGTCCCGCGTGGCTTCCTGCGCCGCGCTGGCCCCGTCGTCGAACAGCGGCCGCACCCCCGAATAGGTCCAGACAATATCCCCCCGGCTCACCGGCTTGGCGAAATATTCGCTCGCCGCCGCACAGAGGTAATCCGTCTCCCGCTCCGAAATCGCCACGTCCTTGGGGTCGCCGGAATAATCCTCGTCGGTCGTGCCGATCAGCGTGAAATCGCCCTCATAGGGAATGGCGAAAATGATCCGCCCATCCGCATTCTGGAAAATGTAGCAGCGATCATGGTCATAGAGCTTGTTCACCACGATATGGCTGCCTTTGACCAGCCGCACATTATGCGCGCCGTTCTTGCCCATCGTGCCATTGATGACGCTATCCACCCACGGCCCCGCGGCGTTCACCACCAGCTTGGCACGCACAGACTGCCGCCCGCCTTCGCCATCCAGCTCAATGGTCCAGCCGCCAGCTTCCCGCCGCGCGCTGGTCACCTTGGTCCGCACATGCACAATAGCGCCGCGATCCGCCGCGTCACGTGCGTTCAGCACCACGAACCGCGCATCGTCCACCCAGCAATCGGAATATTCAAACCCCAGCCGATAACCGGGCTTCAGCGGCTTGCCCACTTCGTTCCGCGTCAGGTCCAGCGTCTTGGTCGGCGGCAATAGGCGCCGCCCACCCATATAATCATACATGGCGAGGCCCGCCCGCAGCACCACAGCCGGCCGCAGTCCCTTGTGATGCGGCAGCACGAACCGCAGCGGCTTGATGATGTGCGGCGCATTGGCCCACAGCACTTCGCGCTCAGCCAGCGCTTCATGCACCAGTCGGAATTCGTAATGTTCGAGATAGCGCAGCCCGCCATGCACGAGCTTGGTCGCCGCCGACGAGGTGCCCGATGCCAGATCATGCATCTCGGCCAGCATCACCGAATAGCCGCGCCCCACCGCATCGCGGGCGACGCTGGCGCCATTAATGCCCCCGCCAATCACAAACACATCGACTTGCTCGGTCATCGCTGCAGCCTCTTTCGTTATGCTTTCGTTTGTACGAGAAATGATTTCGTTTTGAAAGGCTACTAATCTTCCATACAAGATCAAGTTGACCCATGCGGCGCGACAGGCTAGGGCAGGATGTCCTTCGGCCCCGGGTTCCGGCCATGCTCGCCATCATCACCGTTATTGCGCCGGTTTTTGCCCTGATGGCGCTTGGCTACGGCGCCGTGCGCTTCCGCCTGTTCCCCGCCGATGGCATCAAGAGCCTAATCGCCTTCGTGAACAATTTCGCGACGCCGTGCCTCTTGTTCCATTCCCTGCTCACCAGCGATTTCCGCTCGGCGTTCAACCTCGCCATCATCGTGCCGTTCTATGCCGGCGCGCTGGTCTGCTTTGCCCTCGGCATTTTCATCGCCATAAAATTCTTCCGCACCCGGCCGGGCGAGGGCGTCTCCGCCGCCTTTTCGGGCACCTTCACCAATACCGTGCTGGTCGGCCTGCCCATTATCCAGCGCGCCTATGGCCCCGAAGCGCTCCCGGTCACGCTCTCCATCATTGGCCTGCATGGCGCCATTCTGCTCACCATCGGCATGGTCACCATGGAACTGGTCCGCCGCGATGGCCAGTCCCTGGGCAAGACCCTCATCGTCGCCGGCAAGCGCGTCGGCTCCAATCCGCTGATCTGGGGCATTGCCGCGGGCATGATCGCCTCGTTTGCCGGCGTCACCCTGATCGAGCCGGCCGAGGCCTTCTTCGTCATGATGAGCCAGGCCGTGGTCCCCGCCGCCCTGTTCGGCGTCGGCGGCGCGCTCAACGAATATAAGCTCAGCGACAGCTGGAAGCACGCGCTGGTGGCCTCCTCCATCAAGCTGATCCTGCACCCCGCCATCGCCTATGGCTTGATGATCTGGGTGTTCCATGTCGACATGGCCATTGCCCGCTATGGCATTCTGCTGGCCGCCATGCCGGTCGGGGTCAACGCCTATATCTTTGCCACCTATTACAATCGCAGCGTCAGCGTCGCCACCAATACGGTGCTGATCACGACCCTCGCCTCCGCCGTCACAATTTCGGGCTGGCTCTATATTTTAAGCCTTTAGGCCGCCGTTACGCTGACCTCGATCTCGTGCACGCCATCCCCCGCCGGCACCAGCCGCAACGGTTGCGTCGAGAGCCCGTCCAGCCCCGCTGCCAGCCGCACATGCCGGTCGGTGGGACACATCTGCAGCCGCGGATCAAACCCGATCCAGCCCAAGCCGTCGTCAAACGCTTCCGCCCAGGCATGGAACGACGCGACGCCATCCTCGGCGTCCACCAGATAGCCCGTCACATAGCGCGCCGGAATATCGAGCGCCCGCGCGCCGCCGACAAAGCCATGGGCATAATCGCCGGCCGGGGGCAGGGGCTTGTCCACCCCGCTTTGGCTCTGGCTTTGCCCGCCATCGGCCTGCATCTGGCTCTGCGCCGGCGCTTCATCGGTGCCCAGCATTTCGCCCACCCGCGCCATCAGCCCATGCAGCACATCGAGCCGGCTTTCCCGGGCATTGCGATATTTGCCATAGAGCGTAACCGGCGCTTTGGTCAGCGGCGTAACCCGGCGATAGAGCGCCGGCACCGGTTCACCCCCGACCCTTCCGAGCACGCCATGCCGATCGGTCGTCTCGATCACGCCCTTGACCGTCACCACCAACTCGCCCTCGGGCCGGCTCTGGTTCACCAGATGCGCGATATTGCCATAGGCATCGCTAAAGCGGCCGGCATTGCCGATCCCCGCCATTTCAACGCTCCAGCTTTCTACAGTCTGCGTCGGCCCGCTTTGCGGCGTCAGCAGCAATTGCAGCACGGCATTGGCCGTGCCGGAAGGCGGCGTCACGCTGAGTTGGTGGCGTATGGCAATGCGCATCAAGACCGGACCCGGTTAATAGAAATTGTAGCTTTCGGACAGCGCGTCGGTGACCCGATTGTTGCGCGCAATGAATTCGGTGAGAAATTCATGCAGCCCATGGGTGAAGATCTTTTCCATGCTGGTGTCTTCCACCATGGCCAGCAATTGGCTCGCCGCCTCCTGGCAGGCCTGCTGACGCCCATAAAAATCGGCCAGCAGATTGAGATTTTGCTGCACGAATTGCGCACAAAAATTCAGCGAGCGCGGCATTTCCGGCCGCAGGATCAGGAAGTCGGCGATATTCTGCGCCTTGTAGCGGTCGTGATAGACATGCCGATAGCTGCGATGCGCCGATGCCGCCCGCAAGATCAGCGTCCATTGCTGGATATCGAGATCGCCCCCCACCAGCGTCGCGCGCGGCAGCAGCACATAATACTTCATGTCGAGAATGCGCGCCGTATTGTCCGCTCGCTCGACGAAATTGCCCGCCTGCAAAAACGCGAAGCCATCGTCGCGCAGAATCGTGCCCAGCAGCGCTCCGCGGAATTCATGGCTGCGCTGCTTCACCCATTGCAACAGGCCCAGCAGCTTGGCCCCGCGCACATCGCGCGGCCTGATCTGGGAATATTCCAGCCACGCCCCGTTCATGCTTTCCCACATATCGGTGGTGATGGCGGTGCGCACCGATCGCGCATTGGTCCGCGCCGCTTGCAGGCACGAATAGACCGAGCTCGAATTATCCGGGTCGAACATCATGAAATGCGCGACCGTATCCACATCGGCCGTCTTGTGCTTGGCGGCAAAAGCTTCATCGACCTCCGCCGCCTGCATCATCGACATCAAATGCTCGCTCGACCCGCCCTCGCGCCGGCTGGTGAGACTCATGCGATAGCCGACCTCCAAGAGCCGCGCCATATTCTCCGCCCGCTCCACATAGCGGCTCATCCAGAACAGATTTTGCGCCGTCCGACCGAGCATCATGGCCGCACCCCGCCAAGTACGAGCCATCGGGTCCCGCCTACCCTCCCCATTGAGGGGAGGGCTAGGCTGAACCGATGTTCAGGTCTGGAGCTAATTTGGAGAGCCCCGATCTGCCTCCCTCCCCCTTGAGGGGAGGGATTGAGGGTGGGGGTTCTGAGGCCTCCATCGGCATTGGATATGTGGAGGCCGCAGAACCCCCACCCTGGCCCTCCCCTCAAGGGGGAGGGGACTGGATCGGGGCTCCCGGCCTGAATATCAATTGACCCCTGGCTGGGGGGGCTCTCTCTCAACACGCGCGAAATACCGGAATTCATCATCAATCTTCCAGCACCCACGTATCCTTGGTCCCGCCGCCCTGGCTCGAATTGACCACCAGCGAGCCCTTCTTCAGCGCCACCCGCGTCAGCCCGCCCGGCGTGATCCGCACCTTGTCGCCCACCAGCACATAGGGCCTGAGATCCACATGACGCGGCGCCACCCCGGCATTGACATAAGTGGGGCAGGTGCTCAGCGCCAAGGTCGGCTGCACGATGTAATTGTCCGGCCGCGCCTCGATTTTCCGGCGGAATTCGGCATGCACGGCCTTGGTCGAGGTCGGCCCCACCATCATTCCATAGCCGCCCGAGCCGTGCACTTCCTTGACCACGAGGTCAGCGATATTGGCCAGCACCCAATTGCGCTGGTCCTCGTCGGTGCAATTATAGGTCGGCACATTGTTCAGCAGTGCCTTTTCCCCGAGATAGAATTCGATGATTTCGGGCACATAGGTATAGACCGCCTTGTCATCGGCAATCCCGGTGCCCGGCGCATTGACCAGCGTCACATTCCCCGCCCGATAGGCGTTGAACAGGCCCGGCACGCCCAGCATGGAATCGGGCCGGAAGGTGAGGGGATCGAGATAATCGTCGTCGATCCGGCGATAGATCACATCCACCCGTTCCGGCCCGGTCGTGGTGCGCATATAGACCTTGCCGCCATCGACAAACAGATCGGGTCCCTCGCAGAGCTGCGCGCCCATCTGGTCGGCCAGGAACGAATGTTCGAAATAGGCCGAGTTATAAATCCCCGGCGTCAGCACCGCGATATTGGGCGATTGCCCCGCGCTGGCCGGCGCCACGCTTTCCAGCGTCCGCCGCAGGTTTTCGGGATAGGTTTCCACCGGCGCCACCTTGCAGCGATGGAACAGGTCCGGCGCCAGTTGCATCATCGCCTCACGGTCTTCCAGCATATAGCTGACCCCCGAAGGCGTGCGCAGATTGTCTTCCAGCACATAATATTCGTCCGGTCCCACCCGCACGATATCGACCCCGATAATATGGGCATAAACGCCCTTGGCCGGCTCCAGCCCCATCATTTCGGGGGCAAAGGCGGCATTCTGCAGGATCAGCTTTTCGGGGATGCGTCCCGCCTTCAGAATTTCCTGGCGGTGATAGATGTCATACAAAAACGCGTTGAGTGCCTTGACGCGCTGCTCGATCCCCTTGGAGAGCTTGCGCCATTCCTGTGCCGCGATAATGCGCGGGATCACGTCGAACGGGATGACCTTTTCGGTGCCTTCTTCCGAGCCGTAAACCGCAAAGGTAATGCCCAGCTTGCGGAAAATCGCTTCCGCATCCGATTGCATCAAGGTCAGGGCTTTGTCGGGCTGTTCCTCCAGCCAGGCGTTCAGGGCCCGATAAGGTTCGCGGACAGAACCATCCGCATTGTACATTTCATCGAACGGCGCAGTTTCGGCCATTATGCTCCGCGTGGTGTTACGGCTTAGCCCATCGCCTTCACATTGCTACACATTTGTACGCAGCCGTCCAGCCGCTCAGCGCGACAATCGCAAGATGCCACCGCGTGAACCCCACCTGACGGATCGCCCTCCACAGGGCTTGCGATACCCATCATGCCCATTATGCTGCCGCCAAACACCACCGGGAGGAGCCCATTCATGACCATCGAAATCCTGCAAACCGGCAAGCTCCTCGCCTCCTGCGAAGCGGCCCTCGCCCAGCGCTACACTGTCCATAAGCTGCACGAACAGGCCGACCCCAAGGCCTGGCTGGCCGAAAACGGCGCCCGCATCCGCGCCCATGCCGGCTCGGGCGTGCAGGCCGATCTGATGGACGCGCTGCCCAATCTCGAAATCATCGCCAGTTTCGGCGTCGGCTACGACAATATCGACACCAAGGCCGCCAAGGCCCGCAATATCCGCGTCACCAACACGCCCGACGTGCTCAACGACGCGGTGGCCGAGCTCACCATCGGCCTGATGATCGCCTTGGCCCGCCGCATTCCCCAGGCCGATCAATATGTCCGCCAGGGCAAGTGGCAGCCCGGCGCCAGCATGCCGCTGTTTTCCGAACTGACCGGCAAGACCCTGGGCATTCTGGGCCTGGGCCGTATCGGTAAGGAAATCGCCTCCCGCGCCCAGGCCATGAAGATGCGCGTGGTCTATCACGGCCGCCACCGCCAGCTTTCCGAGCCGCATATCTATTACGACAATCTGGTCGACATGGCCCGCGACAGCGATTGGCTGGTCATCATCGCCCCCGGCGGCAAGGGCACCGAACGGATCGTGTCGCGCGACGTCCTCACCGCCCTGGGTCCCAAGGGCATGCTGGTCAATGTCGCCCGCGGCACGCTGGTGGACGAGCCGGCCATGCTCGAGCTGCTGCAGAATGGCGGCCTGGGCGGTGCCGCGCTCGATGTCTTCGAAAACGAGCCCAGCGTCCCCCAAGCCTTCTTCGCCCTCGACAATGTCGTCCTCTCCCCCCACCAGGGCAGCGCCACGGTACAAACCCGCGACGCCATGGGCGCCATGCTCGTCGCCAATCTCGACGCCCACTTCGCCGGCGAACCCCTGCTCAGCCAGGTGGTTTGATCTCACCTCTCCCTTGGGGGGAGAGGTCGGCGCGCAGCGCCGGGTGAGGGGGCGTTTCGCTACTCCAAATTCTCCTGCACCATCGTCCCGGCGGCGTGGATGCACACAATCTCCAGCCGCCCCGGCCCGATATTGGTGAATTTATGCGGCACCCCGCCCGGCACCACGGCAATATCGTTCGGCCCCACCTCGATCACCTCATCCCCCGCCACCACGCGCGCCCGCCCCGATTTGACGATCCAGGTTTCGGCATAGGGATGCACATGCAGGCCCGGCCCTTGCCCCGGATCATTGTCCACCGAGAAAAACGAAATCCCCGCGCCATAGCCATCCCCCTCGAACCGGATCGTCCGGCTCTTGCTCATTGGTCGCTCCGCTGCGCGCAATACATGCACCATTTGCCTGTCTCCTCTGGTTCTCTGACCACACGACGGGTGACCCCCGCCAGTTTCGACACGTCTTCCTTGCGCAACGCGGCGATTCCCATATCCGCCGCAATTGGCTAGCTTCACTGCAAACGAACAGGAGACGACGACATGGCTGATTGGTGGCGCGGTGGTGTGATCTACCAAGTGTATCCGCGCTCCTTCCAGGACAGCAACGGCGACGGGGTCGGCGATCTGCCCGGCATCCTGCGCCGCCTCGATCATATTGCGGGCCTGGGCGTCGATTGCATCTGGCTCTCTCCCATCACCCAATCCCCGCAAGAGGATATGGGCTACGACGTCTCCAATTATATCGATGTCGATCCGCTGTTCGGCACGATGGAGGATTTCGATAGCCTGATCGAACGCGCCCACGCCCTGGGCCTCAAGGTCATCATGGACCAGGTGGTCAGCCACACCTCAGACCAACACCCCTGGTTCCGCGAATCCCGCCTCTCGCGCGATAATGCCCGCGCCGATTGGTATGTCTGGGCCGATCCGCTCCCCGATGGTTCCCCGCCCAACAATTGGCCCGCTGTCTTCGGCGGCCGCGCCTGGGAATGGAACCCCACCCGCGGCCAATATTACCTGCACAATTTCCTCGCCAGCCAGCCCGACCTCAACTTCCACAACGCCGAAGTCCAGGACGCCGTGCTCGATATCATGCGCTTCTGGCTCGAGCGCGGCATCGACGGCTTCCGGCTGGACACCGTCAATTACTATTTCCACGACAAGAAACTGCGCTCCAACCCGCCCAACAAGCGCGACGAGCATCTGCCCTATGCGGTCAATCCCTATGACATGCAGGAGCACAAATATTCCAAGAGCCAGCCGGAAAACGTCGCCTTCCTGCAGCGCGTCCGCGCTTTGCTCGACCAATTCCCCGGCGCCACCTCGGTGGGCGAAGTCGGCGACAGCCACAAGGCCGTGGAACTGATGGCCGAATACACCTCCGGCGGCGACAAGCTGCACATGTGCTATTCCTTCGAGTTCCTGGGTCCCCAATTCACCGCCAAGCACTTCCGCACCCGCATCGAGCAATTCTTCAAGCACAGCACAGATGGCTGGCCGTGCTGGAGCTTTTCCAACCACGACGTGCCCCGCCACATCACCCGCTGGGCGCCCCATAGCCTCGATCCCGCGGCCCTGGGCCGCCAGGCCGCCGCGCTCCTCCTCAGTCTCAAAGGCTCGGTCTGCCTCTACCAGGGCGAGGAATTGGGCCTGCCCGAAACCGACCTCATTTTCGAGGAATTGACCGACCCGCGCGGCATCCGCTTCTGGCCCGAGGACAAGGGCCGCGACGGCTGCCGCACCCCCATGCCCTGGGACGATGGCGAGACGCCCAATGGCTTCACCACCGGCACGCCTTGGCTCCCGGTCAAGCCGCCCCAATCCGCCCTCAACGCTGCCCTGCAAAACGCCGACGCCAACTCCACCCTGGCCTTCTACCGTGCCATCCTCGCCTGGCGCCGCAGCCACCCCGTCCTGAGTGATGGCGACATCGATTTCCTCAAAACCCCCGAACCCATCCTCGCCTTCCGCCGCACCGGCCCCGACGCAACCATGCTCTGCGTCTTCAACCTCTCGCCCGAACCGCACCAGCTCACCCTGACCGGCGCAAACGCAGCGCCCGAGTCGATCTCCCAGCACGCCAGCCTCGACAACGGCGCCCTGACCCTCGGCCCTAACGGCTACGCCTTCATCGCCCTGCCCGACGGCAAGGTGAAACTAGGCTAGGGCAGGGCTCTCGTTACCCCCACCTAACCTCCCCCTGATAGGCGGAGGGACCGCCTTGTGAATAAAACCCGATCCCATTCCAAGAGTGGAGAGATCCCTCCCCCTATCAGGGGGAGGTTAGGAGGGGGTATCCCCCAAAAAAAGGCCCCCGGGCTTCCCCGAGGGTCTCTTTCACGCCGCCTATGCAGCAACTATCCCTTCGCCGCATTCGGCCCCACCGGCTTGAGCGTCAGGGGATCGAAAAACGCCATGGTCTGGCTGCCATCCGTCTTGGTGATGAAGGCCTGCACGCAGCCATTCCAATCATTCACGCTGGACACATTATAGCCTTCGCGCTTGAGCCCCTGTTCGATGCCAAATTCGTGGTGCCGCACCGAATAGCTGGTGTCGCAGCTCACCGGCGATACCGTATTGGCCGAGAGCGTATTGGCCTGTGCGGGCAGGGCAGCGGCACCCAGAGCCAGGCCGGCGGCGGCTATTGTCATGAAAAGCTTGATCATTTTCCACATCCTTTCGTGTGTTGTGGATGTGATGACTGTGATCCCGCTTTCGCCCCGCCGCCAGTTAAAGCCCGTTCACCTGCATTACGCTTCGGACAGGCTCGTAAGGAGCGCTTCCAGAAAAAGTGGCTACCGGTTTTTCGGTTCGGAAGCGCGACGAAACAATGGCCTTAGTAGACCTGCTCAAGCGTGTTCGGATCGAAGAATTGCATGATTTCCCCGCCGCCCGGCTGGCGCACAAAGGCGCGGATGCAGCCATTCCATTCCTCGGCGCGCGTCGCATCCACCCCGATCCGGCGCAGCCGCATCAGGTTGATCTCGTGCCGGTCGTCCGCATCTATCGTGCCGATGCGGATGCCCCCGCTGATCCGGATCCCGCCCGAGCCCCAATCGCCCCCGGTGCAAAATGGCGCCGCCGTGGCGGGCGTAGCCGCCAGCAAGGCCAGCGCGAAAACGCTCATCAATTTCTTGGACATGGAAATCTCCTCATTCCGCCTTCATGTGACCGGCGATTGTGGCCGTCTCACGCCGGCTTTTCCCGCCGCCGGATCAACACCACCACCGCCGGAATGGCAAAGCTCAGCATCAGCAGCCGGATCACATGGTGTGCCGCAATAAACGCCGTGTCATAGCCCAGCGCAATCCCCAGCGCGCCCATGCCCTCCAGCGCGCCGGGCGATAGCCCCAGCCAGATCTGTCCAAAGGGCATGTCCACCAGCAGGCTGACGATCCACGCCATGATTGTCACAATGCCTACCGTCATCGCCGTCGCCACCACGCCGCCCTTGGCCGCCGTAATGAATTCGCGGGCCGTGATCCCCGCAAAGCGCGAGCCGATCTGCGCCCCCACCAGAATAAAGGTCAGCACCACCAGCGGCCCGGGCATGGCCTCGGTATAAAGCCCGCCCAACTTGGCCGCCGTCGCCGCCGCCATCGCGCCCAGCACCAGCCCCGCCGGCACTTTGAGCCGGATAAACACCAGCCCCACCGCAATGCACCCGGCCGCCAGCGCCAGCAATTGCCAGACATCGAGGAACTCGCTCGCCACCGGTGGCGCAAAATGATCGATCGGCAAAAACATCGCCCCGATCGGCACCACAATGGTCAGCATGAGAATGCGGATCACCTGGATAATGGCGATCTGGCGCGGCTCGCCCACCCCCGCCGAGGCAATGCCCATCACAAACGACAAATGCCCCGGAAACGAGCTCATATAGGCCGTGCCGGTATCCAGCTTGAACACCGCCGACAGCATCCAGCCGGTCAGCGAAATGATCAGCACCAGTTCCAGCGCCAGCGCGGCCAGACTCACCGGCCAGCTGGCAATCAGGCTCAAACTATCGGGCGCCACGCTCGCCCCCATCATCATGCCCACCAGCACGAACACCACATCCCGCAGCCGATTGGGAATGCGCATCGGCAGTCCAGCCATCGCGGCCGCCGTCACCGCCAGTGCTCCGCCCATCAACCAACCCGCCGGCATGCTCAGCGCGGTTGCGACGGCACCCCCACCGGCCGAAATGGCGAGGGTCAGCAGGGTAGGGTAGAGATTTTTGACGAGAGGAGAACCAATAGACATTGTAGGTATGCGCCTCTACTCAGCAGGAGACCATGACCGGTGATGCGCTTTTTGCTCGATCTGCCGGGCCGTTTTTTTGAAATTGTCGGCAAGATAGCCGTGGTGGTGCTGCCAATTCTACTGGTCTGGACCCTTTACGGCATTGCCACGGAGCACTGCATATCGTTCCGGCGCGGCCAATCCTGCATGAATGACGAACCCATAAGTTTCTGGTTTTTCACCGGTCTGATCAGCATTTCGCTTATGGTCTATGTGATCGCAGCGATTTTCTTGCTGCTCAATGTCCGGAAGGCTCTGCGCGCGCGCCGCAATCTGCGAGTCCAGCAAGCGGGAAAGAGACGGTAGAGCCTTGCGCCCTCAGTTTCTGCGCCTCCCTCCCCCTTGATGGGCTTCGAGCCGTCCCGCAGGGCAAATCGCTCCAGTGGAGCGATTTGAGGGGAGAAGGCCATGAGAGCTATGCTCGAATGGCCAGGAACGAGGGTGGGGTGAGGGGAGCCACCAAGGTTCGGGCTTGGGAGCCTAACCCACCGGCATAGCCCGCTCCGCCAGCCGCACCCAATAACTCGCACCCACCGGAATAACCGCGTCGTTGAAATCATATGTATCGGTATGCAGTTCCGAGCTATCCCCATTGCCGAGGAATATATAGGCCCCCGGCCGCTCCTCCAGCATGAAGGAAAAATCCTCGCCGCCCATCGATGGCGGCACGTCGGCATCCACCCGGTCCGGCCCCGCCACCTCAGCCGCCACTTCGGCGGCAAAAGCCGTCCGCTCCGGTTCATTGACCGTCACCGGATAGCCCCGCGCATAGCGAATGCTCGCGCTCGCCCCAAAGCTCGCCGCAAACTGGGGCACCATCTCACCCAGCCGCGCCTCGATGAAATCCTGCACTTCGCTATTCAGCGTGCGCACCGTCCCGGTAATTTTGGCCGTTCGGGAAATCACATTGTCGGCTTCCCCGGCCTCGACCATGGTCACCGACACCACAGCGCTTTTGAGCGGATCGACATTGCGCGACACAATGGTCTGCAATGCCGTCACCAGATGCGCCGCCACCATGATCGGGTCGATCGTCTGCTGCGGCCGCGCCGCATGCCCGCCCACGCCGGTAATATCGATATAAAACCGGTCGGTCGCCGCCATGATGCCGCCAACCCGAATGCCGAAATGCCCAATCGGCATGCCCGGCCAATTGTGCATGCCATAGACCTCGGAAATGCCGAAGCGCTCCATCAGCCCGTCGCGCACCATTTCCTTGCCGCCGCCGCCGCCTTCTTCTGCCGGCTGGAAAATCACCGCCACCCGCCCGTCGAAATTGCGTGTCTCGGCCAGATATTTCGCCGCGCCCAGCAGCATGGCCGTATGCCCGTCATGCCCACAGGCATGCATCCGGCCTGCCACACTGCTGGCATAGTCTTTCCCGGTCTTTTCCGTCACCGGCAGCGCATCCATATCGGCGCGCAGCCCGATCGTCTTGCCGCTGCCATTGCTGCGGCCATTGATGATGCCCACCACCCCGGTCCGACCCAGTCCGGTCACGATTTCATCGACCCCGAACTCCGCCAGCAATTCCGCCACCTTGCCCGCCGTCCGCTCCACATCGAACAGGATTTCCGGATGCGTGTGGAAATCCCGTCGCCAGGCGGTAATCTCGTCATGAAATTCGGCAATTCGGTTCAATACGGGCATCAAAAAGTCCAAAACAGGCAAAGCTAACGTCAATGTCGCTGCCCCAAAGCCCGCCGTCAACCATGGGCACACTGTCCACCGCAAACCATGTCGTGTTCTTGGCTCCCAACCACACCCCACCCACGGGGTCATTCCGGCGCAGGCCGGAATCCATGCTGAAGACCATCCACACGCTGGATGGCGCGGCACGCCACGGACATGGATTCCGGGCTGCGCCGGAATGACCCGGTGAAGGGATCAGCACGGTGAGCAAGCCCCCAACCCCTCCTCCCCAC